>JAKSPR010000001.1 GCA_024404655.1 Clostridia bacterium
CTGCTGCTCCTTGATGAGCCCAGTATGGGCTTGTCTCCTCTGTACGTCAGCACGATCTTTGATATGATCAAACAGGTCAACGAAGAAGGTACGACGGTCCTGCTGGTGGAACAGAACGCAAAGAAGGCTCTGGCGATTGCTAACCGTGCTTATGTTCTGGAAATCGGCAACATTGCAAAGACCGGTACCGGCGAAGAGCTTTTGGCCGATGACAGTATCCGTAAAGCATACCTCGGCGGCTGATACGGTAAAAAGAATAAACGCAAAAAGGATGCTCCCGTGTTTTCATACCGGGAACATCCTTTGTTTCTGTTTTGGGGAATCAGTGTTCTTTGATTTTGGAGGTATTGGCACGCTTGACCCATCCGCCGCAGAAATAGCGGATTAAGTTAATTGAGCCGCGGACTGTCTGGTCTGCGGCAATCGCCACACGGGCAGCGGCGACACCATAGCCGAGCACCTGGATCAGAAGGTAGGACAGTACAAGACGGAATATCCAAAGGCTGCAGAAAGATGCGATCAGCGGCGTTTTGGTATCTCCTGCGCCGCGGAGTGCTCCTGCGATGGGAAGATGGGTACAGACACCGGGCAGGCCGCTGGCGGTGATGGCGAGGATTCTTGCGGCGTTTCTGGCGATATCGGAATCTGGGGTATACAAAGCGGTGATGTGTTCACCGAACAGAAGAAAAACAGCGGCGATCACGGCACCAAAGCACAGGGAGGTACACCAGATCATCATCGTGACACCGTGGGCTTTGTCAGCGCGGCCCTCACCAAGTGCCTGTCCCATACAGGTGGTGGAAGCGGCGTTGCAGGCCTGTCCGGGCTGCCATGCAAGACCCTCAATACTTCCGGCGATCTGATTGGCAGCAAAATCAACGGTCGGGACGGTAGCTACAACTTTGGTGGTCAGCACAGCGCCGGACTGAAGAAGCAGCTGTTCACAGCCTGCCGTGATGCCGACCCGGAAGATCCGTTTCAGAATCACAGACTTCGGGCGGAAGCTGTCGCCGCGGCGATAGCTGATTGCCTGACGACCGAAAAAGAAAATCGAGACGGCAGAGAGGAATGCGACGATCTTGGACAGCGTTGTTGCCAGCGCAGCACCGGAAATTCCCATTGCGGGGAACCCGAGCTTGCCGTAAATCAGGATATAGTTAAAAAGCACATTGACCGACGCGGAGGCCAGGTTATAGAGCATCGGAACTCTTGTAACGCCGATACCCCGCAGGGATGCGGTCACGGAGATGGTGATGGCCTGAAAGAAGAATCCGGCCGCGATCAAACGGTAATAGGAGACGGCAAAATCCAGCGTTTCCGGCTTGGCTCCGGCAAAACGCATCATGGGTCTTGCGAACAGGATGGCAATCGCGGTCAGGACAAGACCTGCGGCTGTCATAATAACGAGGGACTGCCGGGCGGCGCAGCGGGCATTATCAGGCTCTCCTGCACCGGTATACCATGCAATGGCGGCGGTAGTGCCGATACAGAACGCGGTCATGACACAGACGATCAGATTGATGGGATTGGTGGCGATGCCGACGGCTGCAATCATCGGAGCAGAATCCGGTACGTTGCCCAGCATCATGGTGTCCACCATGCCGAATACCTGGGAGATCACCAGTTCTACCAAAGCCGGCAGCATGATGGAGAGAAATTTCCGGACGTCCTGTTTTCCGGGACGGTAAGCGGGGAGATCCCGCAGCGCGGATTTCATGGCGGATCAATCGCGGAACATGTCGGTGGAGAGGTAGCGCTCTCCGGTATCCGGCAGAAGTACAACGATATGTTTTCCGGCAGACGTTGGACGGCTTGCATAAGCAATGGCTGCGTGCAGAGCTGCACCGGAGCTGATGCCTGCAAGGACGCCTTCTCTTGCGCCAAGCAGACGACCTGCGGCGTAGGCTTCCTCTTCTGTGACAGTAATGATCTCATCATAGACGGAGGTATCCAGAACTTCCGGAACGAAGTTTGCACCGATGCCTTGCAGCCCATGCTTTCCTGCGTGTCCTTCGGAGAGAACAGGGGAATTTTTCGGTTCCACGGCGATAACGGTAACAGCGGGATTCCTTGATTGCAGAGGCTGACCGATGCCGGTGATGGTACCGCCGGTACCGACGCCTGCGACAAAGGCATCAACTTCGCCGTCAAGATCTTCCCAGATTTCCGGGCCGGTGGTGGCGATGTGCGCAGCGGGATTGGCGGGGTTGACAAACTGTCCTGCAATCAGGCTTCCGGGAAGCTCCTTATGGAGGCGTTCTGCCTCGGCAATGGCACCTGCCATACCGAGTGCGCCGTCAGAGAGTACCAGTTCCGCGCCGTATGCTTTCATAAGCAGTCTCCGCTCCATGGACATGGTGTCCGGCATGACAATGATGACGCGGTAACCGCGGGCGGCAGCAACACAGGCAAGACCGATGCCTGTATTGCCGGAAGTGGGCTCAATGATAACGGAATCCGGGGTCAGAAGGCCCTTATCCTCTGCATCATTGATCATAGACAGAGCAACGCGGTCTTTGGCGGAACCGGCGGGATTGAAGGATTCCAGCTTGGCGTAAAGGTGGGCTTTCAGATCAAATTTTTTCTCCAGGTTTGTCAGTTCAAGCAGCGGTGTTTTGCCGATCAGCTGTTCAACGGAGGTATATACATGTTTTGCCATGGGGATGGCTCCTTTCTGCGTATCAAAAAATCTGTTTCTATCATTATATCACATTCAGAAAAAAAGTAAAGATAAAAATCGGAATTCTTTTGCCCGCAAAGGGTGTTTTTTGTGGTTCTGTACAAGAATTTTTCGATAGATTTGTGACATCCGTTCATGACAGAATGAAGGAAGTGTAGTATAATGAATACAGAAGCAATCATTTTATAAGTAAACGGAAAGGACTATGAGATTATGGCAGAAATCAGAATGGGTGTCTTCGGCGCATGGCGCGGTAATTCTTACATTGATCTGATGCTGAAAGAGCCGCGGATCGAAATCGTTGCCATCTGTGACAAGAATATCGGTTCCATGGGAATCGGAGAAAATGAGAAACTGAAGCAGGCAACGCTCTTTACGGGCTTTGATGAATTTCTTGACTACGGCAAAGCGCACGGCATGAATGCGGTGTTCCTTGCCAACTATTTCCATCAGCATGCGCCCTATGCGATCCGGGCTATGGAAGCGGGAATGGATGTCGTCAGCGAGTGTACTTCAGCCGGGACGCTGAAGGAGTGCGTGGAACTTGTGGAAGCTGTGGAACGTACCGGAAGAAAGTACATGATTGCGGAGAATTATCCCTTCATGACCTTCAATCTTAAAATGAACCAGATTGTGGAAAGCGGGAAACTGGGAACGCTGCTCTATGCGGAGGGCGAATACAATCACTCCGGCAACAACGAAGAACTCAAGAACCTGACACCGGGTCCGTATCACTGGCGCGCGTGGATGCCGAGAACCTATTATGTTACCCATGCCATGGGGCCGCTCATGTATATGTCCAAATCCATGCCGAAATACGTGTCTGCCCGTGCGGCACATTCCGATCTGCTTTATGAGCTCAAGGACTGGCGGCACAATTACGATGGTGCTGCGATTTTGTTCTGCGAGATGGACAACGGTATGATCGCCCGCTTTACCGGATGCACCGCTATGGCCAGCGACTACAGCCGTTACCGCATCGTCGGTGACCGCGCCAGCATCGAGGGCGGCGGGAATATCGGCGGAGATCAGGTCAGACTTTTCTATTTCCATCACACGAAGCCCGAAAATGAGGATGGCTGCCAGATTCTGACAGCAGACCTTGCCGAGCTCGGCGAGCGCGGGAAAGAGGCTAAAAATGCCGGACACGGCGGCGGAGACTATTGGATCATCCAGAATATGCTGGACTATTTTATCGACGGGAAAGAGCCGTTTTTCGATGTTTACCGCGGTGTCGCCATGTCCGCAACGGCGATTCTCGGCTGGAGAAGCTGTCTGAATCACGGAGAAAACTATAAAATTCCCGATTTCAGAATTCCCGCAGATCGTGATGCTGTACGGGATGACGATCTCACTCCGTTCCCGGACGAGAACGGAAACGGCGCAACACTTCCTCCGGCAATGCCCTATCACCCGAAAACGGAAGCATAAACAAAATGAGAAAACAAACCTGACTGATACAGTTTGCTGCGTCAGTCAGGTTTTGACGTATTTTCAGATCGCGGCTTCTATGATTGCCGCAAAGGCTTCCAGTCCTGCCCGGTCTTCATCGGAGAAGCGGCCAAATAACGGACTGTCGATGTCGAGGACACCGATCACGGTACCGTTTTTCCGCAGCGGGACAACAATTTCGGAATTGGAAGCACTGTCGCAGGCGATATGTCCCGGAAATTTATGGACGTCCGGAACCAGCTGGGTACGATCTTCCTTCACAGCAGTTCCGCAGACACCGCGGCCGACGGGGATTTCAATGCAGGCGACTTTACCCTGAAAGGGGCCGAGGACAAGGGTCTGATCCTCCAGAAGATAGAATCCCGCCCAGTTCAGATCGGGCAGTGTATCCCATAAAAGAGCGGAAGCATTGGCAAGGTTGGCAACCGGATGGGGAACGCCCTCCACAAGCGCCGCAAGACGACGGTTCAGATCACGGTAATCGGTCATAGCATCATTTTCCTTTCGCTTTTTCTGATAGAAAGAGTATACCATATAAAGGAAATGTTTGCAAGCTTTTCCGCAATTTGCCTCGAGAAAAATATGCGTTTGGCTATAGGCAAAAATAAACACCCGCGGGGGAATCCCCTGCGGGTGCGATGGATTGCCGCTCATGCCACGTTGCAGCAAATCATATCGGAATTAGTGCTTCTTGGAGAGGACAACTGCAGCTGCGCAAGCCATAACGACTGCTGCAACAACAACGCCTGCATCTGCGGTCTTGGGGGAGGTGGGAGCAGGAGCAATAACTGCGGGTGCATCCTCGCCGCCTTCAACTGCGGGAGCGTCATCAACTGCAGGAACTTCTTCAACAGGAGCTTCCTCGACCGGGAAGTTGATCTCGTTGGAAACGAGGATTGCATCAGCACCCTGGTCAGCCATGTAGATACGGTTGCCGATAACGCCCAGCTGAGTGAAGTTGGTAGCGTTGTCGTAGCCGATGTGCATGACCTCGGAGAGGTCTTCCTGGTTCAGGACATAGAGCTGGGAATCAGCACCCTGGTAGGTGCAGACCAGCAGGTAGCCGCCGAGAGCGGTAACACCGAAGCACTCGTCGACTGCGTGGTCATACATGTAACCGGTACCGGTGTAGTCGATCTTGATGACAGTGTCACCCTTGGAACCCTTGCCGGTGTTGGCTGCCATGTAGATCATACCGTCTGCAGAAACACAGATGTTGTTGCAGTCGGTGATCGGGAAGGTGTTAGCCAGGTCAACATAACCGCCGCCTGCACCGTTGCCGAAGCTGGTGTTCAGAACAGGGTTGTTGACATCGGTGACATCGTAGCAGTAGATTCTGTCGGTGTCATAGTTGGTAACGAAGTACAGGTAAACCTTGCCGTCCTTTTCAAGAACGTCAGCACCGTTGATACCAACCTTGCCTTCGATCTCGATCTTGACCCACTTGATTTCCTTCAGGCCTTCAGCCTGGCAGATTGCAAAGTAGACAGCGCCGTTGTTTGCCTTGTTGGCAACACCCATGTAAACATAACCACGGGTATCAGCAGCGATAGCCTTGATGTATGCGCCGGGATCTTCGTCTTCGTCGAAGATGTAGGAGCAGACTTCCTTACCGGTTGCAGCGTCGAACTGATAAACAGTGGGCGCCGGACCCTGTAACAGACCGCCGTAAACATACTTGCCGTTGGGATCAACAGCAAATGCACGCATCTGGTATGCATCCAGATCGCCGTTTTCGTACAGAGCGAGCTCAGACAGCTTGAGGCCTGCGAGAGCATCATCGTACTTGCCGGCACTTACTGCACAGGTCGCGATCATCATGACAGCGAGAAGAGCAGCAAAGAGCTTAACCATTTTTTTCATGATTCTATTCCTCCATAAATATTGTCGCAGAGACATCAAGTGGCAGTTGATATCCGGAGCGAATTCCGTTTCCGCAAAAACGAGCGGAAACCTCGACTGATTCCTATTATAGCATAGCAGTTCAAAAAAATCAACAGAATTTTCTATATTTTTTCATAAAAAGGTCTTTTTTCACCTCTTTATTTTTGTCAGCATACCATGTTTGCGGTGAAAAAGGTGCAAAAATCCGTAAAAACAGTTGAAAACAGGGAAGATCCGTAGTATAATACAGACAGACGAATGGTCCATCCCCCCGGAATTCTGAAAAACAAAGGAGACAACGATGATGAGAGAACGTATTTCCCTTGACCGCGGATGGCGGTTCCACCGCGGCGACCTTGATTACGGTCCTGTGCGCGACAAAGGGCCGATGTATATCCAGGCCAAGACGGAGCGGAAATTATTTGGTCCTGCCGCAAGACTGCATCCGGCAAACGGAGACAGCTACAGCCTTGACAAGGAAATCAATCCCGAACACTGGGATGTAGTCGATCTGCCGCATGATTATATCGTACTTGGTACCCCCGATGAACATGAGAATAATGCGCTCGGTTATTTTCATTATGATAATGCGTGGTACAGAAAGATTTTCCGCCTGACAAAAGAGGATGAGGGCAAACGTATCTGCATTTATTTTGAAGGTGTGGCAACCAGGGCAACGGTTTACTTCAACGGCTGTCTCATGGGACATAACTTCTGCGGCTATACAGGATTTGAAATCGACATTACCGATTATGCAGAGTTTGACCGGGACAATGTGCTGGCAGTCTATGTAAACACCGAAGAGCATGAGAGCTGGTGGTACGAGGGCGGCGGCATCTACCGTCACGTCTGGCTGGAAAAAACGGAAAAGCTGGCATGTGACCGCTGGGGTCTTTACATGATCCCCCGCCGTATTGTCGGCGACAGATGGAGCCTTACCGCGGAAAATACCATCCGTAACGACAGTGATCAGCCAATGGACTGTATCGTCCGCACGGAGGTCTTTGAAGGGGAAGAAGCTGTCCTTTCCATGGAAATGCCTTACTCCGTTCCCGCAAGAGAAAAGACGGTTCGCAGAATGCAGGCGGAGCTTACCGCACCGCACCTCTGGAGCTGTGATGATCCCTATCTTTACCGTGCCGTGACGACCGTAGTCCGGGACGGTGAGGCAGTTGATACCTATGAGACACCTTTCGGCTTCCGGTATTACGAATTTGATCCCGAAACCGGCATGAAGCAGAACGGGAAACCCGTTGTCATCAAGGGCGTGAGCATGCACGCAGATTTTGGTCTGACAGGAAAAGCGGTTCCCGACAACATCCAGTTCCACAAAATCGCGATTCTGAAAGAAATGGGGGCAAACGGTCTGCGGTGCAGTCATTATCCCCACGGAGAGGCCACCATGCAGGCACTGGACGAAGCGGGTTTCATCACCATGGCGGAAACCAGATGGTTTGAATCCACCAAAGAGGGTATGGAGCAACTGGAAATGCTCATAAAGCGGGACAGAAATCATCCGTGCATCCTTTTCTGGTCGGTGGGCAATGAGGAACCGAAATTCATCACCGAGTCCGGACGGCGCATTGCTAAGACGATGATTTCCTTTGTGAAAAAGCTGGATGACACAAGACTGGTGATTTCTGCCAATGACATGTCTCCTGATGTTGCAACGGTCTATGATGAGCTCGATGCAGTGGGCATCAACTATAACCTTGACAAGTTCGATATGGTACACGAAAAGTACCCGGAAAAGCCTATCTTTTCTTCCGAATGCTGCGCAACCGGAACGACCCGCGGTTGGTACTATGACGATAATCCCGCAAAGGGTTATATCAATGCCATTGATAAAGATACCAACAGCTGGTTCCGGGGCAGAGAGGTGACGTGGAAATTCCTGCGTGCCCGCCCGTGGATCCTCGGTGGATATCAGTGGATCGGCATTGAGCACAGGGGCGAATGTATGTGGCCGAGACTTTGTTCCCAGTCCGGTGCGATTGATATGTTTTTACAGAAGAAAGATGCGTTCTATCAGAATCAGTCTCATTGGATCGAGGACAGACCGATTCTGCATCTTCTCCCGCACTGGAACTGGAGCGGTCTGGAGGGCGAAATGGTCCGGGTCGTTGCTTATACCAACTGCCCGGCAGTGGAGCTGTTTGTAAACGGCGTGTCCGCTGGAAAGATTGCTGTGGAGCGCTACGGTCATGCGGAATGGAGTGTTCCCTATGTGCCCGGTACCATTGAGGCGGTCGCATACGGAGAGGACGGCGGAATTCTTGCAAAAGATTCCCACACCACGACCGGAGCACCGACAGCGCTGAAGCTGTGTGCGGAAAATATTGTTCCGAAGGCAAACGGAGCGGATATCCTCCTTGTCACCTGTTCCTGTGTGGACAGTGAGGGCAGAGAAGTACCGGATGCTTCTCCCACGGTGGATTTCACGACCAATGCGCTCGGAAAAATCGTCGGTACCGGTTCGGATGTATCGGATCATGAGCCGCTGCCTATGACGGTGCGGAAAATGCGTGCCGGAGCAATCTCCGTTGCCGTGAAGGTCGGAGACCGGGCGGGCGAACTGAAACTGTATGCGTCGGCAGACGGCCTTGCATCGGCTTGTCTGACGGTAAATCTTGATTAATTTACAGAAGGGAAGAATATAAAGTGTATCAGGTCAGATTATGTATCGGCACCATGGGTGCCTTCGGAAAAATGCCCGATGAGCAGGTGAAGCTCATTAAGGATGTCGGCTTTGACGGCTTCTTTACAGGCTGGGCGCCTGGCGGCGGAGTACAGTTATACCGCGAAGCGGCTGACAAGTACGGGATGCTGTATCAGTCCATCCACGCACCGTTTACAAAGGCGAAAGCAATGTGGGGAACAGGTGAGGCTGCGGATATTGCGGTAAACGAGCTTCTTGCCTGCCTTGAAGACACTGCAGCTGTTCATGTACCGATTATGGTTGTCCATACTTTCATTGGTTTTGAAGATCATACCCCAACCCCGGAAGGTATTATCAACTTCGGAAAAGTTGTTGACCGCGCGGAGGAACTCGGCGTGACGATCGCATTTGAGAACACCGAAGGTGAAGAGTATCTTGCTGCGCTGATGGACGCCTTCAAGGACAGAAAATCTGTCGGTTTCTGCTGGGATACCGGCCATGAGATGTGCTATAATCACAGCAAGGATATGATGGCGCTCTACGGTGACCGTCTTGTGGGTACCCACATCAACGACAATCTCGGCATCAAGGATTTTGACGGCGTGATCACATGGATCGACGATCTGCATCTGCTTCCCTTTGACGGAATTGCAGACTGGGATTACAATACCGCACGTCTTGCAAAGCACGGTTTTGCAGGTCCTCTGACTTTTGAGCTCTCCATGGATTCCAAACCCGGACGTCATGAAAACGATGTCTACCACGGCATGAGCGGAGAAGAATATCTCACCGAGGTCTACAAACGTGCCTGCCGTGTGGGAACGCTGTTTGTACGGAACCAGGGCAAATACGGAAAATAATCAAAAAAGCGGGGGGCACCCCCTGCTTTTTTACGATCTCTGATAGAATTTGCGATGTTTTTTTCTGAATGTTTGCAGGATTGTTTTCTTTTTTTGCAGTATAGGGTATTTTATGGATCCCGTCGTAATGTTATAATTAAGATGCAGGCGGGATGATGCATCCGGTTATACAGCGACATAGCTATACAGCCTGCGGAAAGGAACAATCCGATATGAATCATTCTGTAAACCTGAAAACGGCGGCTGTGTCCGTTCTGCTCCTGTCAGCGATTCTGACAGCCTGCGGCGGGGAGACCGCACAGAATCCCGTGACGACAAACGCACCGGGCGGCACGGCTGCAGCCCCTGCTGTCACAGAGGCAGTGACCGAAGAAAATCGTCTTTACCCAGCCTACGAACTTGATCTTGGCGGTTCGGATTTCCACATGTTCTATTTTGATGAGGTCGGTATGTGCGGATGGTCAAGCGAGATCCCCAACGACCTGTATGCAGCGGAGGAAACCGGTGATATTCTGGCGGATGCGGTTTACCGCCGCAATCTTTCCGTGGAGGAAAAATACAATGTCAAGCTGACGGCAGAAGCCTGCCCGGACTGGGATATCACCGCGCGTGTGTCAAAATCCGTTTTGTCCGGTGCCGGCAGCTATGATGCGGTGTTCCCGCACTGGCAGATCATGCAGCCGCTGATCACGGGGAACTATCTGACCCAGCTGGACAGTTATCTCGACGTTTCCATGCCGTGGTGGGATGCGCGCTCCAAAGAAGGCTTCTCTGTGGGCGGAAAGACCTTTGCATTGTCGGGAGACCTGACCTTTATGGATAAGTTGACCGACATTGTTCTGTTTTTCAATAAGAAGATGGCGGCAGACTATGATCTCGGTGATATCTATCAGATGGTCGTTGACCATAAGTGGACTTTTGATAAAATGCTGGAGATCTGCTCGAACCTGTCTGCGGACCTTGACAATAACGGCAAGTATGATAAAAACGACCGTTTCGGTTTTGCCGGACAGAACGATGCTTCGTATGAGCTTTTCAACTCCTCCGGTGAGAAGTTCTGCTCCATCGGTTCCGACGGTGTTCCGTATCTTTCCAACGACAGCGAGCGCGCCATCGGCGTCATGATGCGGGTATATGAGTTCATGAACGATTCCCGCAGCTTCTTCAACCGTCAGGCGGCGAACCTCTCAGTTGCGGATGCCATCAATATGTTCAAATCCGATAATGTCTTTATCCTTATGCGCCCGCTGCAGACGGTCATGGAGCTGCGTTCCATGAATGCGGACTTCGGTATCATCCCCACACCGCTGATGGATGATGCACAGACGGATTATTACACTTCCATTGGCTATACTGTTGCCATTGCGACCTGTATTCCCTCGGATGCCAAGGATGTCACAGTTTCTGCAGCGATTCTCGACACCATGGCAGCGGAATCCTATTACTCCATGAATGAAGTTTTCTATGACATGGTGCTCGGCTCCAAGGTGATCCGGGACGATATTTCCCGGCAGAATCTGGATATTATTTTTGAAAATCATCTTTATGATCCCGGCTGTATATTCGGCTTCGGCGGCATGGCATCCGAATTCCTGAACAACTATAAGAACCGGACCGACAAGGTGGCATCCACCATTGAAAAATTCAAGCCCAAGGTCGAAAAGGATATCGAGAAGTTCATGGATACCCTTGCAAATCTGGAATGATTCCGGAAAATGAAAGGAAGAAACTAAAATGAGTTATCAGAATAAGACCGTAATAATCACAGGCGGCGCATCCGGTATGGGTCTGCTCTCCGGTCAATGTTACGCAAGAGAAGGCGCAAACGTCGTCCTTGTGGATATCAATAAGGAAATGCTGGAGGAAAAGTGTGCGGAGATTGCAGCATATCCGGCAAATGTGCTGGGTGTGTGCATCGACATCCGCAATTATGATCAGGTGGAGGATGCCTGCCGTCAGGCGGTAGAAAAATTCGGCTCCATTGATCTGCTCATCAACAGCGCAGGCGGCGCAGAGACACGGATCTGCAAGGTCGGCGGAGAATTCCAGGATATTCCGATCGACGTCTATGATTTCGGTATTGACGTCAATCTGAAAGGTGCGATCTATTTTGATCATGCTGTCATGAAGCAGATGGCAAAACAGAAGAGCGGCGTCATCATTCATCTCGGATCCATCACGGGACAAGAAGGATGTTCGGTCAACATCGCCTACAGTGCTTCTAAATCCGCGCTGATGAACGGTGTAACGAAATCCATTGCACTGGCAGGTGCGAAGTACAATATACGCACGGTCTGTGTCGCACCCGGTCCGGTCCTTACCCGTCCCGGTATGGCAGGTATGAAGACCCTCTGCGGCAGAGCGGCAGAGCCCCAGGAGATCGTCGATATGATCATGTATGCGGCATCCGATAAGTGCGCGTTCTTGAATGGAACCACTATATTAATGGATGGCGGACGCAATGTCATGTTCAATAAAACCTGATAATATGAGGATGGATTTATGAAACGCTTTGAGGGGAAATGCGTCATGATCACCGGTGCCTCGGTGGGCATCGGGCAGGCATGCGCAGAGCAGTTTGCAAAAGACGGTGCCAATTTGGTTCTTGCTGATGTTGATCTGGAAAAACTGGAAATTCTTGCAAAGACACTGCAGGACACCTGTCAGGTCAGGGTTTTATTTGCATTATGTGATGTCTCCAATGATGCGGCTGTCCGGAAACTTGTCAGTGATGCCTGTGAAGCATTCGGACGGATCGACATCCTTGTCAACAACGCCGGAATCTGGCGGCGGTTCATGCCCTTTACTGAGACGACGAGTGAGATGTGGAAAAAATACATTGATGTCAACATTCTCGGCACCATGTACTGTACGCATGCGGTGCTGCCGGGCATGCTTTCTGCCGGATGGGGCCGGGTTATCAATGTCGGTTCTGTTGCCGGAGTTTATGGCAATGCCAATATGGTGGACTATTCCACGACAAAGGGTGCGGTTATCGCCTTTACGAAAGCTCTGGCAAAGGAAGTTTCGCCCAAAGGCGTAACAGTGAACTGCGTCTCCCCGGGCAGCGTCAGCAACCATCAGGATGAGATCGAGCCCTCGGAGCTGTCTTTCATGGGACGCACCGGAACACATACGGAGAACGCAAACATGATTTGTTTCCTCGCAAGCGACGAGGCAGCTTATATTTCCGGTCAGAATATTCAGGTTGACGGCTGCAGGAAAAAGATGTGACAGGAGCAGAAAAAGAAAGGTACGGTTATCCGATATGATCTATAAACCAACATTTTTGCATCAGAACCGTCCGCTCAACACCTGCATGATCCAGACGGATCGTGCGGATATCGCGCGGAATCTGAGCCGGGATGCGGCTTTTGACGGCTGTGACGCTTACGGCTTCCAGATGGAATGCTTTGATAAGAACAGCCGAACGGAGGATGTGATCCGAGGCATTTTTTCCTTCATGGACGGGAAACCCATTTACGTCACCAATTACCGTTATCAGCAGAACGCAGGAATGACGGACGATGAACTGTCCGAGGGATTATTTTTCCTCCGCCGCTGCGGGGCAACCCTGCTTGATGTGATGGGAGATTATTATTGTCCCACGCCGGGTGAACTCACCATGGATCCGGATGCCATTGCAAAACAGAAGGATCTGATCGCGCGGATCCATGACGCGGGCGGAGAGGTCCTCATGTCCTCCCATGTGCTGAAATACACCCCGGCAGAAGAAGTGCTCCGTATTGCAAAGGAGCATGAAGCCCGCGGCGCGGATATCGCCAAAATCGTCACGGCAGCAAACACCGAGGAAGAAGAACTGGAAAACCTGCGCATCACCACGCTTCTGCGGCGTGAGCTGAACATCCCGTTTCTGTTCCTCTCAGGCGGCAGTCACTGCCAGCTGCACAGGACCATCGGTCCGATGCTGGGCTGCTGCATGTGGCTGACTGTCCATGAGCAGACGAACACGGCTACCAAATCCCAGCCCTCGACCCGTGCCATCCGCGCAATCGCCGATAATTTTTCGTACACACACCCGTGACTATGCCAATATACATATCTGTGACCTATGCAAAAAGGAGAAACCTCAAATGAAAGCCATTCTTGTTAATCCCGATAAAAGCCTTGTCTGGACTGACGTCCCGACCCCTGTTCCCGCCGATGATGAAGTCCTTGTGGAGATTTGCTGCGCAGCGCTGAACCGTGCAGACCTCATGCAGCGCGACGGCGATTATCCGCCCCCTCCCGGCTGTCCCGAATGGATGGGACTGGAAATCTCCGGTTATGTCCGTGAACTGGGCAAAACCGCGCAGAAGATGAGTGGCTGGAAGATCGGAGATGCGGTCTGTGCATTGCTCGGTGGCGGCGGATATGCCCAGTATGTCACAGTCAAATATGACATGCTGATGCCCGTCCCCAAGGGCCGCACGATGGAAGAAGCAGCGGCAATCCCCGAAGCTTACTGTACCTCTTATCTGAATCTGTTTATCGAGGGCGGAGCGAAAGCGGGAGATACCCTGCTCATGCAGGCAGGTGCATCGGGACTGGCTTCTGTTGTCATCCCCATGGCAAAAGCGTTTGGACTTCGTGTCATCACAACTGTCATCAGCGATGAAATGGCGGAGCGCATCAAGCCTCTCGGAGCGGATATCATTGTCAATACTGCAAAGGAAGCGCTTTCCGATGTACTTCGGGCGCAGCTGGAAGCGGGTACTCCTGTGGATATTGCTATTGACTGTCTCGGCGGAGCATCCATGGGTTCGTGTCTGCCTTATCTTGCCCGCGGCGCGCGGTGGATCATGATCGCAGCGCTGACCGGACAGATCACGGAAATTGATCTGAAAAACATCTATGTCCGCAATGTCCGCATCATTGGTTCGACCCTGCGTTCCCGCACACCGGAGTTCAAGGCAGAATTGCTCCGGAAACTGGTGGCAGAGGTCTTCCCGAAGATGGAACAGGGGCTCATCCCGCCTTTCATTTACCGCGTCCTTCCCATTACGGAAGCGGAAACCGCTCATGCGATTATGGCAGAAGGAAAACACAACGGCAAGATTGTCATGACTGTGCCGCATGATTGAATAACGACGCAGCGGACCAGCTCTGAAAGCTGGTCCGCTGTTTGTTTCACTTGATTCTTATGCAAGGCGTTCCAGAATCCGGATCGACTGGCGCACGCCCTCATCAAAGGGTTCCGGATGGCAGAGTTCCAGCGCATAGACACCGTCATAGCCGGCTTCACGCAGAACTTCCATACAGCCGGTGATGTTGACCGTGCCGTCTCCGGTGAGCACATCCCGCAGCCACATCTGATTCTTTCCGTTCTCCATGGGCAGCCAGTAGATACCGGGCTGTTCCGGAGATTTCTTGCGCAGATAGTCCTTGACGTGGACGTGCCGGATCTCTTTGGCATAAGCACGGAAGAAATCCTCCGGCTCAGTGCCGACGAACAGGGAGTTGCCCATATCGCCGCAGACGCCGACATTCGGACAGACGCGCCTGACTTCATAATAGAACTTTCCGAAGTTCTCAACACCGTTTGCATACATGCCCTGATCTTCATAGAGGCAAGTCAGTCCCAGCGGGGCGGACGCACGGGCAATGCGGACAGCAGCTTCTGCCGCGGTTTCCAGCGCTTCCTCAGCATTTGGAATATCCGCTCTCGGACGGAGACCGGGGATCAGCGTGTGATGGAGGAACGGGGAACCGATGGCAGCAGCCAGCTCCGCATGGAGGAGCAGGTTTTTCTCGGATTCCGGGTCATGGTACAGATTGACGCCTACCGAATAGCAGGCAAGGGAGATACCGCGGGCAGACAGAGCGGCTCCGGCCTGTTTTGCAGTGTCGGTATCGCGGAGCAGCGGTGTTTTGCCCGGTCCGGCAGTATCCAGTACCTCCCCATAGGGAAGACCGAGTGACAGCATCTTATCGGCGGTTTTATCTGTGCCTGCTTCCAGAAGCAACTCGATGAAGTTTGTATACATGGCAAATTTCATGGTTTGGGTCCTCGTTTCGTCAATGGAATTTTTCTGATATCATTATCTTCCGGGAACGTGACAGCCCGGTGAAAAACAGATATATATTCACAAATCATTTACAATATCGGAAGAACTTGACAAAACCGCATGAACTGCGATATAATAGGCACAGGAAAACATAGGAGGACACCCGAAATGAAACTGATTTTTGTCCGGCACGGTCACCCGGATTACGTGACCGATACGCTGACGGAAAAGGGACATCCGCAGGCCGAAGCCGCTGCTCATCGTCTGGAACGGGAGCATATTACAAAGATTTATTCTTCTTCCTGCGGCCGGGCGGTCCAGACGGCGGAGCATACAGCAAAGCTTCTGGGGCTACCCGTGACGCAGCTTGAATTTATGCGGGAGATCCGCTGGGGCGTGCCCGGCGGGGATAATGCCGTCTACAATCCATGGAATGCCGCGCTTCGCATGGCCGGAGAGGGTATTGACCTGTTCCATCATGACCCCAAGGACGATACGATCTGGAAAGGTACCTACCTTGAAGAATCCGTGAAAAAGGTCAGGGAAGGGTTTGATGCCCTGCTTGCGGAACTCGGATATCAGAGGGAGGGCGGATGCTATCGCTGTGTGAAGCAGAATGAAGATGTGATTGCCATTTTCTCTCACGGCGGATCAAGCTCTGCTGCCATGTCACACCTGCTGGGCGTTGAAATGCTCGGTTTTGCTGCGGTATACTGTATTGATTATACGTCGATCAGCATTTTTGAATTCCGTATGGGAGAGGGCGAGATCGGACTGCCCTCACTGGTTTTATTCAACGATCACGCGCATCTCGAATCCGCGCTTCCCAATGCGTTCTTTTAATAACAAGTAACATAGACTGTCAGGAGGATATTCCGATGGAAAATCAGAAATTCATGCAGCCGATGGAGCATCTCCACATGCTGCTCGATACCGAAGTCCCGTCCATGCGCTGGGACGGCGTCACCCCGATTGCAGATTGGCAGAAATGCGCAAGAGAAAAGCTGGCGGCGCTTGTAGGTCTTGATGAAATCGAGCCTTACAGAACCGATGCGCGTCTGGAAATCGAATTTGACCGCATCTGCGAAGAGGAAGGCTTCCGCGAGATCCGTTTCCGCTTTTATTCCGAAGAAAACGTCTCTGTTCCATGTCATCTGGTTCAGCCGCTTGGCGCAGAGAAGCCGTTGCCGGTGGTGATCTGTCTGCAGGGACATTCCAAAGGAATGCATATTTCCCTCGGCAGACCGATCTATCCGGGAGACGAGGAAACCTGTCACGGCGGAGACCGTGATTTCTGCGTTCGTGCAGTCAAAGAGGGCGTCTGCGCCATCGCAATGGAGCAGCGCTGTTTCGGCGAATCCGGTGGTACCGAAAAGGGACCCGACTGCAGACAGGCTGCCATGCGTGCGATCCTGCTCGGACGGACACTGATCGGTGAGCGTGTATGGGATATCATGCGCCTGATCGACGTCATTGAACAGAACTTCACTGAAATCTGTGATAAGGATAAGATTATGTGCCTCGGCAATTCCGGCGGCGGTACGGCAACGGTTTATGCGTCTGCTCTGGAGACCCGCATCAGATTCGCCGTTCCGTCCTGCGCAGTATGCCGTTTCGCGGATTCCATCGGTGCGATGATGCACTGTGAGTGCAACTTTGTTCCGGGAATTGCAAAGGTCTTTGATATGGGAGAATTGTGCGGTCTGATCGCGCCCCGCAAGCTGGTGGTGGTCTCCGGTCACAACGATCCGATCTTCCCGCTGGATGGGGCGAAGGCGTGTGTCGCAGAAGCAAAACGCATTTATACTGCATTAGGTGCGCCCGACAACATTGCCCATGTGGTCGGCGATGGCGCACACCGGTTCTATGCTGGTGACGCATGGCCGGTCATTCATGCCATGGCGGACTGAAAAAGAAATCTTACAGGGCTGCCTGGTATTACAGCCGCAGCCCATATACTTTCAATATGAAAATGATGAACGTCAGGAGGGAGAAATAGACACCATGAAGCACAATTTCGATTTTGACACGATTCTTGCCCACATTCGCAGCGATGCACGGAAAGCGCTGATTCTGGATACGGATACCTATAACGAAGTGGACGATCAGTTTGCCGTCGCCTATGCTGCGCTGGCGGAGGATATCGACCTGCGCGCCCTGACGGCTGCACCATTTTATAATGATCGGTCTTCCTCACCTGAGGATGGTATGGAAAAGAGCTATGAAGAACTGCTTCGTGTGCGCAGCCTGCTTGGGGATGACTGTCGGACACCGATCTGCCGCGGCTCCCGCGGATATCTCACTTCAATGACAGTACCGCAGAAAAGTGAGGCAGCGGACACCATTGTCAGACTGGCAAAAGAATCGGAGGACATTTTATACGTTGCCTGTATCGGATGTTTCACCAATGTGGCTTCTGCTCTGCTCCTTGACCCGTCGATTACGGAAAAGATCATTGTGCTTCTTGTGGGAGGCAATGATTTCCGTCATGAGAGCGCAAATGAATTCAATCTGGAGCAGGACCGCCTTGCTGCCCGAGTGATCTTTGAGTCCGGCGTACCGGTGATCCTTCTGCCCGCCTATGACGGGACCTGTGAACTGCGAACGACCACAGGTGAGGTCGCCTATTTCCTCGGGGACGGAAAAGCCGGAGCAATCGGAGAGTATCTTGTTTCCCTTTTTGAAACCAACGAGGGGAAAGCAGTCGGGGAAGACGGGGTCTGCTGCTCTCATCAGCGTGTGATCTGGGATATTGCGGCGGTAGCTTTTCTGCGGGGACCGGACCGGTTCTGCCATGTATTCTCTGCAGATAGCCGTACAGTGGATGCACGCGGTTACTGGACTCCACTGGACAACGGCCGCCGGATGCTCTCAACGGAACATTTCAACCGCAATGAAATTTTCTCCGATCTGTTTACGGTTCTGGAAAAGAACTGTGCGCAGAAAAGCAGAATAAACCGATAAGAAACGGGAGGACGATATCATGATTCAGATTCAGGCTGACAGAACAGCCATTACCGTATCTGATGGCAGCCGCATTCTGCGTACTGCGCCGTGGGACTGCCGCATCATACTCCCGGATGGCAGGGTATCACGTTTTTCCGACGCCGTCTGCGCATCCGAGCCGCTGAAAAACGGAATCGGTGCCGGCGTAAAACAACGCTGGAGCGGGTTTCCGGAAATTCCTGCGCTGGAGCTGGAATGCCGTATTTATGCGGAAAATGCGACAGGGGACATTATTTTTGAACTCATCCCCATACACGATGCGGAAATCGAAGAAATTCTCTGGCCCGCACCGTTTGAAAATCCGAAGGCGGACGCCTATACCGTGCTTCCTCTGATGCAGGGTGCACTTGTGCCGAACTATACCAAGCAGACTTTCCCGGATGCGTGGGATATCATCCCCGGCTATACGGAGTACCGGCACAGTTGCTCCCGCTCCATGTATATGTCATTCTTCGGACAGTATGATGGAGAAGGCGGCTCGATGACGATTCTGGAAACCCGCTATGACGCGGCGATGACCGTGCAGAGCGGAGAAGGACAACCTGTTCTCTGTGCTGCCCGCTGGAGAGAATCGCTGGGAATGATCCGTTATCCCCGCCGTCTGCGGGTCAAGTGCTTTGCGCCTGGTGCGGATTATAACGACATGGCGCAGGCATACCGTGCTTATGTGGATGCACAGGGAGAACTGATTACCCTGAAACAGAAAGCCGCGAAGAATCCGAAGGTCAAAGAGCTGATCGGAAAACCGATCGTCCATACGCATATCTGGTATCATACCCAGCCGGACAGCGACGCTTATGACAAAGACCACCCGGAGAAGAACGACCGCAGACAGAGCTTTGATGCTGTCGGAGAAAAACTCCGCCGCTTAAAGGATCATGGACTTATGGATGCCGTTGTTCATCTGGACGGATGGGGACGGCGCGGATATGACAATCAGCACCCGGATTATCTGCCCCCGGCGGAGGATCTCGGCGGATGGGACGGCATGAAGCGTCTTGCCAATACCTGCCATAAGCTGGGCTATTTCTTCGGTACCCACGACCAGTACCGCGATTATTTCTATGACGCAGATACCTTTGATGAATCCTATGCCGTACATAACCGGGACGGCGGGGTGTCCTCCCATGCGATCTGGATGGGCGGAAAGCAGACATTCCTCTGTGCGACACAGGCACCCTATTATGTCAGACGGAATTTCGGTGAAATCAAAGCCCACGACATTCATCTTGACAATACGTATCTTGACGTTTTCTCCTGTGTGGAACTGGACGAGTGTTATTCTCCCGAACATCCCATGACACGGGAGCAGTGCGCGGAGTACCGGATGAAATGTTTTGATCTGGTTTCATCGGACGGAATCCTTGTGCAGTCCGAGGAAGGCATTGACTGGGCGTTTCCGGGTCTGATCTTTGTCCATCATGCGCCCTTTGCGCCGAGCAACTGTCCCGGTCCCGAAAAATCCGCAGGTATTCCGATTCCGCTTTTGGAAATGGTCTATCACGATTGTCTCATTACCCCCTATACGCCCTCCGGAGACAATCTCCTGTTCGGCTGGCTGACAGGCGGTGCAACCTATATCGACGAAGATGCGGATGCAGAGACCATTGCAGAATGTAATGCCCGCACGGCATGGCAGAAGCAGGTTCAGATGCGGAAGATTATTCATCATGAATTGATCGACGGCAATCCCTGCCGTCAGAAAGTCAGCTTCGAGGGCGGATTTACCGCAGAAATTGACCTTGATCATCAGTGCTGGACGGTATCCGGACCGAGAAAATAAACAGAATACAAAAAGATGCTGCTGTGAATCGGGTCACAGCAGCATTTCTGTTTGGAGATATTATTTCAAACCAAGCTCTTCCAGCGCACAGGGATAGACCTCCCCGCGGCCCTGATTCGGGGCATTCAGGACATGCTCGGCAAAGAAGACGGTGACAGCATGGGTTCTGTCTATGGCGAGATAGGAATTTGCGGCACCGTCCCAGCCGAAATCAACAGGACTGTCGGGACCTGCTCCGGGTCCGGGGCAGCGGACTCCGAGACCGTAGCCGTAAACCGGATTGTACCAATAGGATTTGATCTGACTGTCCGTGAGTTTGTTTTCCGCCATCAGGTCCGTGGTTTCCCGGCTTATAAGAATATCTCCTTTGCGCATGGCTTCAAGAAACAGGATGTAGTCGGAAACGGAGGAAATACATCCCGCGCCGCCGCTCTCATATTCTGTGCCCAGCTTATAGCCCTGAATCTGTTTGCCACAGTTGACAAAAGATTTATTCTCATGATCGTAGCGGTATTGTTCGGCGAGGGTATCAAGCTCTGTATCGGGCAGAGAAAAGGTAGATTCCTTCATGCCGACGGGATCAAAAATATGGCGCTTTACATAGGTTCCGAACCGCTCACCGCTGATGACTTCCACAAGGGCTGCTAAAACGTCATGACAGAGACTGTAGTTCCAATGTTCACCCGGTTCAAAGCAAAGGGGTTCTTTTGCAAGATAACGCATGGTTTCCCGTGTGGGACAGCGTCCGGCGGTTTCCTCTCTTGCTTTGCGGAGGGCGGGGGACCAGAGATCATAGGAAAATCCTGCGGTCATCGTGAAAAGATCCCTGATGCGGATGGGATGCTCTGCCCGCCGCACATCATCCCCGGCACCCACTGTCATATCTCCGAACTCCGGCATATAGTCGGCCAGAGCATCGTCGAGGCGGTAAAGTCCTTTTTCATAAAGCTGCAGAGCGGCAGTACAGGTGATGGGCTTGGAGCAGGAATAAATATTATAGCGAAAAGGCGCGTTTTCGGCATCTCCGAAACGGCGGCGATAGACGATATCTCCCTGGTATGCGACAGTACAGTCACAGCCGGGGACACCGATTCCGATATAGCTTTCCAGAATGGAAGTCAGTTTTTCAAACATATCCGATTTCTCCTTTTGGTTAGATAATCCGTAATTTATCTTAGAAGCCACAGTTGCTCACGAGTGTCTTCCAGTCGGAATTCCAGAAACTCTCCTCATTTGCATAAGGGGAAAGATCCGGACGGACAGTTTCATTTTCAAGTTCGGCAACGGGGGTTCCCATGGTGAGATATTCGTTCAGTTTTCTTGCAAGATAAGCAAACCGCACGCGCTGGGCACCAAGGAAGATCTGGTCGATTTCCAATCCGTAAGGCATATTGTCGCAAAGCCATGTATCCTCATAGACAGGAATGTAGTCGTCAAGTGCCTGCTGCAAAGCGGAAAGCTGTCCGGCACAGTCGGCAAGAGCTACTGTATCGTGCTCTTTATACGCCCTTCGCAGTCTGACACCGAGGGTGGATTTGAGTGACAGGACAATCGCGAATTTCTCCGCGCAGCGGAACAGATGTGAATAAGCGCCGCCCGCACCGGAATCAGCGATGCTTCTGTAATGTTCCGATAGTTTCTGATATGCTTCCGGTGTCTTTGGATTCAGCATCAGATCCCAGCCGCCGTTTGCGATGTCGGTCAGAAAGATCCAGAAAGAACGGTTTCCGTGCCAATCCGCGGGGCGGTTGTCAAAAATGTCATCGAGATTGTCAAGGGACAGAAGCGCATCATAGTCGCCGCCTGTCAGGTGAGAAAAGCGTTCCTTGTCCGGTGTGCCGACGCCGTTCCATGTGCCGCGGGCATATTCTGCGGCGGCATAAAGCGCGGGGAGCACGGAATAATTATTGACCCAAGCACCGTTATCCGACCACAGCGTCACCATGAAGGAATCCAGTCCTTTTTCCGCGGCAATCTTCATCTGCGGGATCAGACGGGCTAAACTGAATGTGTTCAGAGATGTCATGGAGCCGCACTTGAAGGCAGTTCCCGCATAAGCGACTTTGTCGGCATAGTGCTTCATATCGTCCAGCTTTTTTTGCAGGGCGATTTCGTCCTTTTCCCAATAGTCCCAGTACCAGACTGTGACATCGTCCGGAAGCGCCGCACGGACGTCACGGGATGTCACATGGGTATTGTCGGTCTCGACCAGCATATCATGCCAGATTTCACAGGTATAGCCGAAACTTTCTGCAATTTTCAGAACCTGTTTCAGATGGCGGAGCAGAATTTCCTTTTTGTCGGCAGGGCCGTGTTTTTTCAGATAATTTCCGGTACCCAGACCCCAGCATTCATCGAAACCGATGTGGATGCGCCGGGAAGACAGTCCCTCGGAAATAGCGGAAAACATGTGTTTAATCAGCGTGTAGACCCGTTCATCATCTGCTAAGAGGATGTTTTTCGTATCCATCATATCCCGGTAGGACTCATGCCGCTCCAGAAAGTCAAGATGGCCGAGGGTCTGGATATTGGCGATCAATTCGATGCCGCAGGAGTGGGCGTGCGCGTCCATGTCCTTGAGTTCCTCTGTCGTATATCCGCCCCGTTTGTAATTGAAATAGGGTTCTTCCTTGATCTTATAAGCATCGGTAAGTCCGAGATACAGTTCCGTATATCCCATTCCGGAAAGCATTGTCAGAAACCGCTTGACGGTCTCCGGTGTCGGTGTTGACCCGGTGGAACATTCGATCAGCGCGGATAGATGTTTGAATTTCATGTCTGATCTTTCCTCTCTGTGAAACAGCATATTTTCACATTTTTCTGATGAAAACAGTATAGCACACGCCGGAGGGCGTGTCAAGGGAAACGTGAAAACAGCAGCCGCAGGTTCTGAGGCCTGCGGCTGTGTATTGCATTTCGGGGGATAAATGTATTACCAGACAAATTCATAATCACCGGAACCGAGGGTGATCATCTCGCCGGTCGTGGGAACGGTAAGGACTGCAGTTGCATTGACCGGAACGGTGCAGGTATAATGAATCTTTTCGCCTTCATACGCCCATGCGCTCTTAATGAGACCGCAGACGGAATTGTAGCAGGCGGAGAGATGTCCGATGCGTGCATCCGGGGTCGGAGCCAGCGTGATTGTCTGATAACCGACAGTCTGCGGACGGACACCTGCAGCGTAGCCAAACAGCCACTCGGAGACACAGCCGTATGCGTAGTGGTTGAAGGAGTTCATGCCCACATCGCCGAAGCCGTCCTTGATGGAGTAGGAGTTCCAGCGCTCCCAGATGGTGGTGGCACCTGCCTTGACACTGTAAAGCCAGGAGGGCATTGCATCCTGCAGAAGCAGCGTATAAGCGATATCGTTGAGACCGCAGTCAGAGAGGGTCGGCAGCAGGATGCTGGTACCGAGGAAGCCTGTCTGCAGGCGGTTGCCGCTGTTTGCAATATTGCTTGCCAGCTGTGCTTTGACGGCTTCCACGGACTTTTCATCCGGCAGAAGTCCGAGCTTCAGAGCAAAGAGTGCTGCACACTGCTGGGACAGCTTAACGGTGCCGTCCTCATTTACGTAAGTTTTCTCAAAATAAGCCTTCTGCTCCTCATAAACGGCTTGATAGCGGACTGCATCGTCACACTTTCCAAGTGCTTTTGCCATGTCAACCATCAGCGCAGCATCCCATGCTTTATAGCAGACGCCGAGCATGGTCTGCAGCTCCTGATCGTTGGGCTCAAAGGACAGCCAGTCACCCCAGATATTGACGGTACCTGCCGTGCCGCGGTGACGCATGAAGCAGTTCATATAGAGCTTCATGGACGCATAGTTCTCTTTGAGAATGGTATCGTCGCCGGACATTCTCCAGACATAATAGGGAACAAGAATACCTGCATCGGACCAGCCGGTGCCGCCCAGTTCATTGCCGTAGCGTCCGCGGGGCGCAACACCGGGATAGGAGCCGTCAAGACCCTGAGAATCCCGGAGGTCCTGGGTCCATTTCTCGTGGAAAGACTGGGTAGAGGTGGAATAATACTGTGCTGTGGTGGTATAAACCTGCGTATCTGCCGTCCAGCCGTAACGCTCGTCACGCTGCGGACAGTCGGTGGAGATGGAGAGGTAGTTGGAGATCATACCCCAGCGGGAGTTGGAGATCAGCTGATTGACATAAGTGTCTCCGGTTTCTACCATACCGCTGTCGTAGTTGATGCTCGTCACGACCTCACCGACGATGGAGGAGAAGTGAACATCCGCATCTGCGGTGATGGAGAGATAACGGAAGCCGTAGAAGGTATAAATCGGGCGGAATGCTTCTTCCTTGTCGGAACCGATGATATAGTTGGTTGCAGCCTGTGCACCGCGGAGATTTTCGATATAGACAGCACCTTCAGGACCGTCATTGCCGCGGGAGCGCTTGCCGTTGCCGTCGCAGAGCATTTCGCTGTGACGGATGGTAATCTTCGTGCCGGCTTTGCCCGTGACGTGGAAATATTCCCGTCCGGCGGCGTTCTGACCGAAGTCGATGACAGCGGTCTCACCTGCATGCAGGATGAAATCGGTGGAATCGTAGTTTACCACATTGTCGATCTTACCGTATTCCTTAACGGCGCGGTCTTCGCTGTCCACAGCACCGACGGCACCCTTATAGGTGTAAACCTTAACTGCTTTGCGGGTCAGGTCATAACGGCAGATGACGGAATCACCGACCATGGACTGGACGATACCTTCAAAACCGTGGGAAACGACTGCGTTTGCCCATGCGGAGTCGTCAAAACCGGGCAGCATATAAGCGCAGGAAATACGTGCGTCGTAGGTCTCGCCGCCGTAGACGGATGCGTTTACAACGGGATGCTCTGTGGAAACTTTCCATGCGGAGCTTGTTGCGATGACCTCAGAAGTTCCGTCTTCATATTCCAGAACGAGGGCGGCCTTGAAGATGGCAAGCTCACCTGTGTGATCTGCGATCACGTCAGACCACCAGCCGGAGGTGACGGTGGCGGTGATGCAGTTGGCACCTGCTTTTACCAGCTCCGTGACGTTATAGCTGTGATAGAATTTGCGCTTGAGAATCTCGGTGAAGCCGGGCTTCATCTCATATTCGACTTTATTGCCGTCAGCATCATAATTGAAGGGTCTGACACCGTTGATATATGCTTCGTACATACCGGCACCGACGGTGAACAGCTTTGCTGCTTTGACCGTCTTTGCCGGGGTAAACTCATGACGGAATGCAGGAACGGATTCCGGGCTGACGCCGGGGACGCGGGGCAGGGAGAGGAAATCGGCATTGTCTAAAAGTCCGGAGTCCATAACGCCGGTGGAGAAACAGATCGTCTTTTCTGCGGTTTTGCCGTCGGAGAGGGTGGTTTTCAGGGTGACGGTATAGTCTTTTGCTGGTTTCAGTGCTTCTGCAGCATAGGTGACGTGTTTCTTATCAGTGGTAACAATGCCGCTGTCCCATACGGTTTTTCCGCAGGCACAGACAACTTTGATCTGATAGGATGTCTGCACAAGGTTCTTGTCTGCGGCCTCTGCTGCATAATTCCAGGAAAACCGGGGGTTCTGGGTATCAATACCCACCGGAATGGTGAGCTTTTCTGCTTTCAGGCTTGCAAGTACTGCCATGATTGTATCTCCTTTTTCGGTTCGTAGCATTTATGTAATATCTGTGCGGATATTACACATTCTGATATCAGTATATCATGACACAAGCGCATTGTCAACTGTTTTTGATAATAACGTGCTATTGGATATTTTATCGGATTTCCCAGACAAATGCCGCAGTATCGTTGACCTCGATATCATCCGGTTCGATTTCCATGGCTGCCATCTTCGGCATTCCCATGCAGCGATCATCCATTGCATAATTGGTACGGGAAAAGAGTTCGATTTCTCCCCAGTTATAGTTGATGGTGAGCAGCTGTCCCAGCTGTACTCCGGAGGCTGCAGCAAGGATTTCCGCCTTGGCACGCGCGTTTTCGGCAGCACTTTTCAGCAGAGCTTCACTGACTGCTGCCTTGTCTTTCACGGAGAAATGAATGGAGAGTTCCGGCTCTGAAATACATCCTGTGACAGCGGACAGGACTTTTGATAACTGCGCTGTATCAAAATCAAATTCCAGCTTGAGGTCCTGACGGCAGGTGTAACCTTTGAAGACGGACTTGTAATTGCCGTTTGCATCCCGGACGCTGTCGTACTCAGTGCAGACATTGAAGTTCGTGGTTTTCAGGTCTTTTTTGTCAAATCCGATGGCGGTGAGCGCGGTCTGCAGAGCACTCAGTTTTTCGTTTGCATCCTCCATAGCTTTTTCGTAGACCTTCTTTGTGCTTTTCAGCGTGAAGGTGACAACCGTGAGATCGGGTTTCAGATTCAAATGGCCGATGCCTTTGACGGTGATGGTTCTTTCCATAATTTTCATTGTCCTTTCATGTTTGTTTTTTGAATTGTCTAGAAATGTGCAGTCAAAAAAGATCCAAAATCTGAAATAATGTAGTAAACGAAGCAGTTTCACGGAGTGTAGCGAAGCGGAACGGAGTGAAACTGCTTCGCGCGCGCCGCGGCGCGGTGGTTAGGCCGCCGAACTGGACATTTGGGCATCAGCCCATTTGCGGTAACTGAACGGCGGCATTCCAAACGGGTTCGATGAATAGGCACGGATCTGATTGTAATAGAAAAAATATACCGAAAAATAATCGTCTTAACCTGTTCTGACGACACCGTCAATCTGCCAGCGTATTGTATGGAATCCCGAGCTGGGCTGCTGACTTTTTGATTCCTATCTCATCCGACAATTTGATGGCTTCTTCTTTGAATTCTTTATTATACGTCGAAATATTTCTTTCCTCTTCTCTCATATAATGTGTTTTCTATTATATCAGATTTTTGGGTGTTTGTCGACTCCACTTATAGTATAACACTCCACAAATAGTCAAATTACTTCTCACAGAGTCCCATTTTATCGTATGGGACATTTCGATATTCTGGCATTGTATTCCAAATATCGGAGTTTTCGGGAATCTGATACCGTTCATTGAGCGGATTATTTTTTGAAATCAGGTTGCAGTCAAGACCGTCGGCTGTTTTTAGCCCTACCTCAGAGATATTGAAAGCAGTTTTGGCATCAATGATGATATTATTTTTATATATGTTCCAAGCAGGCTCTCTGAGCAGATCCTCGAGCGCATTTCTTGTATATCCGGGCACCTCGGTTTCCTGAGCATGTTTCTGCATTGATTCATAATAAGTTGTGAAAATCGGATAACGGGCTGCAAATGCGCTGTTTGAAACCTTGTCGGCTCCATTTGAAAGCACGCTTTCTCTGATTGCAGGCCAGCGCACAGAAGTCTGTGCATAATAATTCGCATTGTCAGCAAATGCAGAATTCGTCGCTCCGATCGTGATATTGTTCCAGAAAACACATTCTCTGCCGTTATGCAGTCGGTATGTCATTTTTCCATTGAATGCAGCGTCAAGTTCAGAATTCTTGACATCCACGATATTGCCGTATACATACTGACCGCTTGCACAGTCATCGATATAGACGCCGGCATGTGATGCAGCCATATCATGGAGATAATTATAGCGTATATGATTGCCTCTGCTGGATAAATCACAGCCGATCATATATATCATACCTGCGTCTGCAGTCGTCAGAGAACCATGGACAAACTCGTTGTATTCAAGAATACATTCATTGGAAGGAGATACGGTCGCGATCGCTCCGTCGTAAAGATTATGAGAAATAACCGATCCAACCCCGCTGGTATTTGTTCCGGTCTGCTCGACACCATCACGGAAGACGCAGTTCTGAATAAAGTTGTAATCGGGTTTCAGTACTGCCCGATTCCCAGAACCAAGAACAGCCTGGGCAGCACCGTTTGCATAAAACAGCGAATACATGACACCGTTTTTCTCACCCGCTCTGATAACAAGTCCGTTTGTTCCGTTACCAAAAAACGTGCAGTCTTCAGAGATGACCTCATAACCGTCTGTGATTTCAACCCCCTTTTGCATGGTTCCGGTAACGGTAAGACCATTAAAGACAACACAGGAGGCCTGTGATACCGAGACTACAGGATCTTTACTGGTAACAAGAGACATGTCTTTCATATCCCCGTCTGGATAATAATAGAGTTTTCCGGCTTTTGAGTCAAGATACCACTCTCCTGGGACATCAAGCGCTTCGAGGACATTATAGAAAAAGTAATAGTTGTCACTTTTCTGAAGTGCACCATAGGTCGCGCTGACCGATGAGGTCACAGTCTTTGTCCCGGCATCCAGTGTAACCGGATAGTGCAAACGTTCCCATTCCGCATAAACAGAACCAAAGATCCAAAGGTTCTGTGTATCCTGCCAGGTATATGGGGTCGGATCATCAAGCCTGATCGTCCATCCGCAGGTCTTTTCGCTGTTTTCAGCATACAGTGCACTGTGTGCACTGGAAACTTTGCCGACCTCAATGACCTCGCCCATCAATATCTCACCATCCTCCACGTTGGGATATCTGGCTAGTGTCTGTGCGATTCCATTGACAAAGAAACCGGGACGGCTTCCGGTTTCAAAAGATCCGAGATCATTTTTTTGATAACCAAGTGCAAAAAGGTCGCATACAAGCACTTTGTCAGCAATATCCGGTTTTAACCGTGTCAGTATGTCATGATCGGTAACCTGGACAAAATCCTCTTTTGAGATACTTATGCCAGCTGTAAGAACCGGTTTTTCATTGTTCCATGCAGAAATAAAGAGAGGAGAGGCATCTGTGCCGGAGTGGATTTCCGTGATAGACAGCGTACCATCCTGTTGGTAGTTCCCGCCGCGCAGCCATATAACTCCTCCAGACATACCAGCCAGACGGTCAAGTCCCGCCTGAATGGTTGCAAGCGGTGCCTGCTCTGTACCTGCTGCGCTGTCATCACCGTCAGGGGACACCCAGATCTGGTTTCTCATGGATCTTGGATAATCCTCCGGCGAGATCCTATTCTGAACGGTAACCTCCTCCGGAAGTTCCGCAATTGCCTGGTTAAATGCCTCCATGACACCACCATCTTCTGCTGCAGAGATATTCATCGCCTTGTATGTGTCAGGCAGATTGAAGGAGATGAGCGGAGTTATCTGGTTGCGAACAGTTTTTCCATTAAGAGATACTGAAAGAATTTTTTCACCGCTTTCTGCTTTGACTGCTGAGGAAAGTTCGGAAATTGCTGGAAAATTCTCGTAAAGAAAATCGTTTATGCCGAGAAGAAGTTGATCATCACCGTTTCCGGCGATCATGACACTGCCATCCTCACCCGTAATGGTATAGGTTCCGACATCACCTGCCGGAGTCGACAAGATCCGTATGCTGCAGGGTGCATCTGCGAGCTCAGGATCAACAATATCCGGATAGACACCGCAGAGCTCGGAAATCCGCTTTGCCAAGTTGATTATGGCATATCCTTCTTTGGTTTGTGGTTTTAGATCAGAAACGATCTGATATTCTTTTACATCGTGCCCTTGAAGGACAATACGTTCCACCGGATAAACTGCAGTATATAAAAATCCATTTTCGCCTTCCGGCAGCATAAGTATCTGGTTTTCGGAATCAATGCAGTGCTCACAGAACCATGCAACAGCTGTTTCAGTGGCAGAAGGGCTGCCGCCGAGAATCAGGATTCGCTCTCCCGCAATGCGTATAGTAAAATCGTTCTGCCGGAGATCAGAAAGAGCTGTAATGGACTGCGGTCTGTTAGTCTCACCGATCAGAATCTCCCGTCCGCTTTCAGGTACTGTCTCCCCGCGCTTGACCCAGTCAGTAGTCAGTACGAAATCGCGTCCGAAAGATTCTTTCAGATATTTTCCAAGCGTTATGGCTGCAGCTGTTTCTTTTTCATCAGCGAACTCTGCTCTCATAATCACATAGTCCTGTGCCATCGGGAATGGAACCAGTGATATGTTGTCTTTCTCTTCATTCCCGGTATTGTCACATCCGACAAGAAGAAAAATCATGAAAAGAATTAATATGGAGGAGAAAAAACGGAAAGAGGTGTTCATTATTATGGCCATAGCTTTCGCTTTGCGAAAGTTCCTTTCTTTCGGAATTGAGGCAGTTTTGTCAAAGCCAAATCATTGCCGGAAGGCAATGAAAGACACAAAACGTTGTATCAAAGATTTATTATAACAGAATTCCAACGCAGTTTCAAGATAATTATTGAGATTTCTTTATTCAGAAAACTGATCTGTCTGATACAGGGAACTACACGAAAAAATAATACAGAGCATCTAATAGAAGCTTCATAGAGGTTACGATTAGTGATGGATCAAGCTGCAGCTGACAAATGAGAAGCTCCGACACCGGGGCATCTCTATCGTTTGCGACACCAATGGCAGCGGTGCGGCTTCCGGAAAGTAACGACATTTCTTTGTGTCTATAGTAGACAGGAAAACACACGTAAAAAGGTCGCCGGGCGGGCGACCTTTTCTAAAAAATCTTACTTTAACAATCTGTGATAGTAGTAGGCGGGCATTGCGCTCCAACCGTGGCAGAGACTTCCGGCACCACCGAAAGCCTCAGCACCTTTTTCGGTTTCCCAGAAGGAGGTCGCACCGGCATCCAGCATCGCACCGTAGGTTTTGTCGATATCCGCAAGGATATAAGGCGCATAAGCTTCTTTGTCAAAGGCCAGCATTGCATCATAGAGGAAGCACTTCATGGACAGGGTGATGGGTGTCAGAGTGGAGGTCCCGTCTGCGATGGCGTCAAAGACAGCACGGGCACGGTCCGCGGGCATGATGCCTGCCATCACGGCAAGGCCGTTGCCGAGTTCACTGTATCCGTCCTCACCGACGACATTAGGATAAGCGGGGATGGAGGAATCTGCACCGAAGGCAGCCTCTGCTGCGGAGCGCATTTCGGCAAGGGTCTCATCTGCGTCAAAGGCCAGCGGTTTTCCTGTCATGGAGGAGAGCGTCTTCATGGACTCAATCGCCAGAATGAGCAGCGCATTGAGCACCACATCACAGTGGGTCTCTTCCGTGGACTTATAACGTCCTTCCAGACCCGGCGCCCACTCGTAGAAGTTCCAGTCCTTCGGACCTGTGAAGGTGTCGATCAGACCGTTCTTCACGCGGCGGAGGAAGGTGTTCAGAATATCGCAGAGCTTGTCCCAGTTCTCGGCAGCAAGGGTCGTGTCGCCGGAAAATTCGGTATACTCCCTGACTTCGGTGAAGTAGTGGAGAGAGAAGGATGGAATCGGCTGATCCCATCCGCCGGGATAGGCGATGGAGAGCAGACCGTCAGGACGGCGGTCCTGGGCAATCAGCGCAAGGGCAGCACGGGCAAAACGGGTCTCACCGAAGGTATCGTAACCGGTCAGCATCTGGTTGCGGCTGTCCATGGCGTAAAGTCCCTGTTCACGCCACGGGCAGTCCTCATAATGCTCGTGCATGCAGAGGCGCAGCGTGCGGACACAGGTATCGTAAATGGCCTGACGAGTGGGATTGCCGGCGTCAAAGGGCAGCTCCGTCACGGGATAGAGGGTTGGGCGGATGGTGGCTCTGTGAAGGGCGATGGGAGCTTCACAGAACAGCTCCAGATACCGCAGACCAAAGCGGCGGTAGGTATTCAGAAATTCGTTTTCTCCCGGTGCGGCAGTGTATTCCACGGAGAAGTCACGATTGCCGATCTTGCGGCGCACGCCACCGTCGATGATATGCTCACCGTAGGCAACGGTAATGGTCTGCGCTTTTTCGGAGGCAAGGGAGAGATACAGAAAACCGACATCCTCGCGGCCGAGGTCCAGAAGAAAATGCGTACCGTTTTCCGCTTTGAGAAGTGTTTCTTTTACCGGCT
>JAKSPR010000010.1 GCA_024404655.1 Clostridia bacterium
GTTCAGAACGAACGTGACCTTTCCGGCAGAGGTTTCGACATCCCAGTAGGAGTAGCCGAACTTTTCCTTCATGCCGGTGATCTTCTGAATCTCGGGAGTAAAGTAACGGCGGTAGAGTTCCTCACCGATGAGGTCCTGGGTTTCCTTGGGCATATCTGCCATGCGGCGGATCATGCCGATCTCCTTGCCGCGGCCCTTCTTCTTGGAGTCGGGTTCACGGATGGAGACGAATTCATTGGGGTTGGTAACGGGGAAGCAGCGGACTGCGACGACACGCTCAAATTCCTCGACCTTGCCGTCGGGCTGGGTGACTTTCAGGGAGACCAGACCGCTGGGGCTCTTGGTGAAGACGGCGTTTTCGGAGGTCAGCGGGATGGAGATGCGTTCATCTTCCAGAATCAGGTCGCCGGCTTCGTCGTCGTCCATTTCTTCTTCCATCTTTGCTTCGATGGCTTCGTTTTCCTTGCCCTTGGCGGTCAGGCCGTCTTTGTCCAGCTTCTCGGCCTTTGCTTCGGACTTCTTGGTTTCTTCTTTCTTTTCTTCAGTTTTTTCAGCGGGCTTGGTTTCAGCCGCGGTTTTGGTTTCTTCTGCCATGATGATTCCTTCCTTTCGCTTCGTCTTACATACCGGCGATGACTTTCTTCATCGCTTCGGTCTGGATGGTGTAAAGTCTGTAGTAGATACCCTTCTTTTCCAGCAGCTCCGTATGCGTGCCTTCTTCGGCGATCTCGCCGTTTTCGATGGCCATTAAGTAGTTGCAGTCTTTGAGGGTGGAAAGACGGTGTGCGATGGTGATGGTGGTTCTGCCGCGGATGAGCTCGGTGAGTGCATCCTGAATGAGACGCTCGGTTTCGGTATCCATAGCCGCGGTTGCCTCATCGAGGATGAGGATGGCCGGGGCCAGCAGCACGGCGCGGGCGATGGAGACACGCTGCTTCTCACCGCCGGAAAGGGAACGGGAGCCGGTACCGACGATCGTTTCATAACCATCCGGGAGGGAGAGGATGAAGTCATGGGCATTTGCAATTTTCGCAGCGGCGATGACCTCTTCCATGGTGGCATCGGGCTTCGCATAACGGATGTTGTCCGCGATGGTGCCCTTGAACAAGAAGATTTCCTGAGAGACGATGGCGATGTTCTTGCGCAGGGATTTCAGCTTGATGTTCTTGACGTTTACGCCGTCGATCATGATCTTACCGGAGGTAACATCGTATAGACGGTTGATGAGGTTTGCGATGGTACTCTTGCCGGAACCGGTGTGTCCGACCAGACCCACGTTGTCGCCCGCATGGATGTGCATGGAGACATCTTTGAGGATCGGGCGGTTTGCTGTGTAATGGAAGCAGACCTTGTCGAAGACGATGTCGCCTTTCATGGTCGTATCCATGTCAACAGGCTCTGCGCAGTCGGTGATCTCGGGGATGGCGTCGATGATCTCAAACATACGCTGTGCGGAGTTCGCGGCGTTGGTATAAGTAGCAAGGAACTGGGTGAAGAAGTTCAGGGGGGCGAAGATCATACCGATGTAGCCCCAGAACGCTGCGAATTCACCGTAGGTCATGCGGTGGTTGATGACGTCCATACCACCGAAGCCCCAGATCGCGTTACAGGAGATACCGATCAGAAGACCGATGACCGGGAAGATGGTGAGGGAGGTCATGTTCAGCTGCAGGTTTGCGTCAAACAGCTTGTGGGAGACGGTGTAGAAACGGTTGGTTTCCTCGGCTTCCTTGGAGAATGCCTTGACGACACGGATACCGGTCAGGGAGTCGGAGAGCATCGCATTCAGGGAGGAAGAACGTCTCCAGCGCTTGGAGTACATGCGCCACAGTTTCGGCAGCATGAACTTGAAGATGCAGACGATGATCGGCACGGGAATAAAGACGATCAGGGTCAGCTTCCAGTTGAGGATCAGACAGATGATCGTCAGACCGATATAGTTGACGCCGTGGATGATCAGCGCCGGGATCTGGTCGATGAAGAAGCCGCGGATGACATCGGCATCGTAGTTGACACGGGTGATCAGACGGCCGGTCTGGTTGTTGTTGAAGAAGGAGAGGGAGAGGTGCTGCATGGCGGTGAAGATATCCATCTTCATAGCCAGCGTGACCTGGGTGGACATGTGAGCGTTGATACGGGATTTCAGAATGTTGATGAGAGTGGAGCCGAAGCCTGTCACAAAGATCAGACCCACGGCGAACCATACCATCGGAAGTCCCATATTGTGGAAGCGGCCGGTCTCGGAGATGATGCCGTCGTAGAGGAACTTACCGGAGATCAGCGGGCTTGCAAGGGAAATGGCGGAGGTCGCCAGCATACAGAAGAGGACGATCACAATGGACCACTTGTATTCTGTCAGGTACTTGAACAGACGCACCATGACAGCGGAGTTGTTGACACAGTCCGTGCAGATCTTGCGGTTCTGGTCCGCGTAGATCTTGCCGCACTTGGGGCACTTGGCATTGAACTGGTCGAAAATCGGGTCGTCTTCTTCGATCTCACGGCCCTCGGCCAGACGCTCCATCAGGTCGACGAAAGCGAACATCTTCTGCTTTCTCGCATTGGTGGACTGGGCAAGAACGGTGGTGTGTCCGCCGATCTTGGCAAGGAAACGTTCGGAGGTCACGAAGTTGTCGATATAGGGAGATTCAAGATCGACGATGGGCCAGGACTGCATTTCGCAGTTCTTGAAGGTATCTGCCGAAACGACAGACGGCTCTTTGCCGGGCTTGTGTTTTCTTTTGAGGTTCTGGTCGACGAGCGTGGATGTGACACGGACACTGTCAGCGCCTTCCTTTGCGGCAGCGGAGATGATGTGAAGCATCTTGTCCTTGTCAATGCACAGCCAGGTTTCACCAAAGCGGCCGTCAACATCCATATCCAGCTGAAGTGCAAGCCGGATCGTGTCTTCGGTAATGCCGTGGGCGGCAAAACCGGCTCTGGCTGCATCTGTCAGCCTGTCAAGTGGGAGCATTGCATTCATCCTTTCTTTACAAAAGAAATTTGATGATCGCGCGGGTCCCGCAGGTCGGCGGGCGCGTCTCAATCAAAATGTCTAAAAATGAAAATTTCATTTTAGTCATATTACCTTATCACATTCCCGGCTATTTTTCAAGCCTTTATGGGAAATTTCTTTCATTTTGGAGCTTTGCCCAAAAGAAGATGAAAGAATTATGACAAATCAGCTACTTTTCCCTCTGTTCTTTCAGTATCAAAACCGAAAAACGTGGACTTCCCGGCCGGACCATTTCAAATCTTTGGTTTCTTTTCTTTCCTTATAGACATTTGCGGGGAGATGTGTTATAATGAAGGTACATACAGAAAGAAAAGAGGATGAGCATGGCCGGTTTATTCAAGCGGATCTTCAAAAAGAAACCCGACGAAAACTCCAAAGCCTTCCGTCAGGAGATGGCGGAGAAGGTGGCTGGACGCCACATCAAATACGTATCGGAGCGGCAGGACGGGATCGACGTGATCCTCGGCAAGGACGGCTCCTTATCCATCCGCGACGGCAATCTGATCGTCTCGGCGGCGGGAGTGACGGACGTGATCTTCCGCGGGGAGATCACAGAGCTGAAAATCTCGGAGCTCATGTCTTTGGAAGGCGCGATCATCACCGGTCCCGATCTGGAACACGGCGGCATGGAGCGAACCATCATTGCATATTATAAGTATTATCGCTGATCAGAATGATCACAGAAAGAAGAAAGGAATACCGATATGAACCGATTCACCCACATCACCCCCGCAGACATCAAGGACAATCTGTTTGAGCGCATCGGACACGACTGGATGCTGGTTACGGCAAAGAACCCGGAAACCGGAAAATTCAACACCATGACCGCCAGCTGGGGCGGCACAGGCATCCTCTGGAACAAGCCTGTCGCCTTCATCTTCATCCGTCCCCAGCGGTATACTTTTGATTTCATCGAAGCAGGAGAAGAACTGACCCTTTCCTTCTTTGGCGACGACCAGAAAATGGCGCTGCAGCTCTGCGGCAGAGTTTCCGGCAGAGACCACGACAAGATCGCGGAAACAGGGCTTACACCTGTGGAGGATGACAGCACCGTCACCTTTGCGGAAGCAAAACTTGTCCTGCGCTGCAAAAAGCTCTATGCAGATTTCTTAAAGGAAGACGCATTCATCGACACCTCCCTTGTAGGCCGTGATTATCCCATGAAGGATTTCCACAAGATGTATGTCTGCGAGATCACGGACGTGCTGAAACATTGATGTTTTGTCCCAAAGTTCCGGGAAAGATAACTTGCCAGACAGCGTAATCTGTGCTATACTGAATCAGAACGCAAACGGTTTCCCCAAAACCCAATCATAAAGGAGATATAAATTATGTTAGCAATGACACCCCCCATGGGCTATAACACCTGGAATACCTTCGGTACCAATATCAACGCCCAGCTCATCAAGGAGACTGCCGACGCCATGGTCGATCAGGGTCTGCTTGACGCAGGTTACAAGTACCTCGTCATCGACGACTGCTGGTCCGAGCGTCAGCGTGATCCCAAAACCGACAAGATCATCCCCGATCACAATAAGTTCCCGAACGGCATGAACGACGTCTCCGACTATGTTCACTCCAAAGGCCTCAAATTCGGTATGTATTCCTGCGCCGGCGTCCGTACCTGCGCAGATTACCCCGGTTCCTTCGACCATGAATTCCTCGATGCCAGAACTTTTGCGGAATACGGCTGTGACTTCTTGAAGTACGACTTCTGCTTCAAGCCCGCCACCATTGACGGTCCGCTGCTCTATAAGCGTATGGGTATGGCACTGAAGGCCAGCGGCAGAGAGATTCTGTTCTCCGCCTGCAACTGGGGTTCTGACAATGTCGGTACCTGGATCCGTTCCGCAGGTGCCCACATGTACCGCTCTACCGGCGATATCTTTGATAACTTTGAATCCATGAAAAACATCGCAAAGTCCCAGATCCAGAACTACTGCTACTCCGCACCCGGCTGCTTCAACGATATGGATATGCTGACCTGCGGTATGTACGGCAAGGGCAATGTCGGTTCCACTGGCTCCAACGATACAGATTATAAGACCGAATTCGTTCTCTGGTGCCTGTTCGGTTCTCCCCTGATGATCGGCTGCGACGTCCGCAATATGACCCCGGCCACCAAAGCTCTGCTCACCAACAAAGAGCTCATCCGCCTCAATCAGGACCCCGAATGCCGCGGCGTCATCGACGTCAGCGCATGGGATGACAACAAGAAGGTCTTCTTCCGCCACCTTGCAGACGGCGAATATGCCATCGGCTTCTTCAACTTCGGTGAGAACGAAGCGACCATTCCGTTCTATACCTTCCACGCAGGTCTGGTTGCAGGCTGCGGATGCGGCTTCGAGATGAAGGAGCTGTTCACCGGAGAGGAAACCGGTCTTGTCAAGGACTACATGAACCCCGTTGTCGGTGCACATGACTGCAAGATCTACCGCGCCAAGGTCGTCCGCTTCTGATTTTTCCAATGCTTTTTCATACTGCCCGACGGATTTACCGGAGGGCAGTTCTGTTTTTTGTTCAGAAAACACTTGCAAAACAAAAGTATCTGTGTTATACTGAAACCAACCGGGAGAATATTCCCTGTCAAGTGACAGCTTGTCACCTGACACCTGACAGCAGAATGTTTTCCAAAAACGAAATCATATAACAAAGGAGAAAATCATTATGTTAGCAATGACACCCCCCATGGGCTATAACACCTGGAATACCTTCGGTACCAATATCAACGCCCAGCTCATCAAGGAGACTGCCGACGCCATGGTCGATCAGGGTCTGCTTGACGCAGGTTACAAGTACCTCGTCATCGACGACTGCTGGTCCGAGCGTCAGCGTGATCCCAAAACCGACAAGATCATCCCCGATCACAATAAGTTCCCGAACGGCATGAACGACGTCTCCGACTATGTTCACTCCAAAGGCCTCAAATTCGGTATGTATTCCTGCGCCGGCGTCCGTACCTGCGCAGATTACCCCGGTTCCTTCGACCATGAATTCCTCGATGCCAGAACTTTTGCGGAATACGGCTGTGACTTCTTGAAGTACGACTTCTGCTTCAAGCCCGCCACCATTGACGGTCCGCTGCTCTATAAGCGTATGGGTATGGCACTGAAGGCCAGCGGCAGAGAGATTCTGTTCTCCGCCTGCAACTGGGGTTCTGACAATGTCGGTACCTGGATCCGTTCCGCAGGTGCCCACATGTACCGCTCTACCGGCGATATCTTTGATAACTTTGAATCCATGAAAAACATCGCAAAGTCCCAGATCCAGAACTACTGCTACTCCGCACCCGGCTGCTTCAACGATATGGATATGCTGACCTGCGGTATGTACGGCAAGGGCAATGTCGGTTCCACTGGCTCCAACGATACAGATTATAAGACCGAATTCGTTCTCTGGTGCCTGTTCGGTTCTCCCCTGATGATCGGCTGCGACGTCCGCAATATGACCCCGGCCACCAAAGCTCTGCTCACCAACAAGGAGCTCATCCGCCTCAATCAGGACCCCGAATGCCGCGGCGTCATTGATGCGACCACCCATCCGTGGGACGCAAACAAGAAGGTCTTCTTCCGTCACCTCGCAGACGGCGAATACGCAGTCGGCTTCTTCAACTTCGGTGAAAACGAAGGCGCAGTTCCGTTCTACACCTTCAATGCAGGTCTTGTCGCAGGCTGCGGATGCGGCTTTGAGATGAAGGAACTGTTCACCGGCGAGGAAACCGGTCTTGTTAAGGACTATATGAACCCCGTCATCGGCGCGCATGACTGCAAAATCTACCGCGCAAAGGTCGTCCGTTACTGATGCAGGAACCAAACAAGTTCGACGACGCAGAACACTGCACAGCCTGCGGCAAAAAGCTGGAGCGGGATGAGATCGGCCTCCACAAAAAGCTGGTCAACCGCGGCTCTACCCGGTTTTTGTGCAAGCCCTGTCTTGCCGCAAAGTTCAGGATGTCCATTGAGGACTGTGACCATCTGATTGCCAACTTCAAAGCGGCAGGATGTTCGTTGTTTTATTGATTTTTCAATAGGTTACCAGTAACCCGGCAGGGAAGACCTGCCGGGTTGTTTTTTGCAGATGAAGCCCGGCAGAAAACAACTTGAAGAACAAAATTTACAGCGGATATCTTGCATTTTGGGGCGGAATCATGTATAATGAAGGAAAAGAAAACGACACCATAGGAGGCAATTATGTCTGTTCATTATTTCAAGCTGGCAGGACAGCGCTTTGCACTGGATACCGCGTCCGGCTATGTGACTGCGGTCGATGAGATCGCTTATAAAATGCTTGTTTATCTGACCCCGCCGCTGCCTGAGGATTGTCCTTCCGCCATCCGCTATGATATGGCAAAGTACGACAGTCAGCTTGTGGCAAAAACGTATGCGTCCCTACTGGAGCTGCATAAGGCGGGCAAGCTGTTCACGGATGTACCGTTTGCGCCGGAGACCTTTGCAAAGAAGCAGCTGATCCTGTCTTCTGCCGGTGATCCGGTGATGATCGGAGACATGGCTGCGGGCTTTTCGCTGACCATAACGGACACCGAGGATCCCGATGCTGTCATAGCACTCTGCAAAACGGCAAAGGCGGCGGGCGCAGCTTCCGTCACCGTGTACGTGACAAAAGACGGCAGTTTTGATGCGGACTGTCTCATGTTCTCCGAAGCGCAGTATGATGCTCACAAAAAAGACGCGCCGCAGGTCGGTGTGGTCTTTACCTGCGGAAAAGATGCACCCTCCCCCCTCGCCGAGGTCGTCCGTCTTGCTGATGCGGGGGTAAAGCTGATCGACATGAAGATTGCAGAGGATGAAATCTCCGTGACCGCTCTCTGCAAAGAACTTTCCAAGGTCGCAAAGGAGCTGTTCTTACGCGAAAAGGAAGGCCGTCCCGTGACGTTTTTGCCCTTTGCACGCATGGAAGGCAGTATACAGGCAGTCACAGAAGATACAAAAGCCTTCTCCGCAGACCGCTGTGCCGGATGTGACCACAGAATGTGCTGTTCCGGCCGTTATGTCGATGATACACAGTGTGCTGTCATGGAAGCATGCGCCGATGCGCAGATCTTCCTGAATCTGAACCGATAAGATAAGTGGGGGTAACGCAATATGAACGAAAAACTCTATCAGATGATCCGTGAGCGGGAGCACCGCATCGTCCGTACCCAGCCTGTCCCGCCCATGGCGGAGGTCTTTGCAAAAGAGGGGCTTGACGTGCGGGAACGCATGACCCGCCGTTTTGAAGCGCTCTGTGCCAAGGAGACCCCTGTGATCCTCGATGAATCCGAGCTGATCGTCTATACCCGTACCGTGCCGAATCTGCCGGATGTACTCACTGAGGCCGAATGGGCGGATATCCGGGCAAAGCATTTTGTCCATGAGCTCGGCTATATTTCCAACCTTTCCCCCGACTATGGGACGCTGATCGGAAAAGGTCTCATCGCCGCCATGGAGGAAACGGAGGATCCCCATTCCATCCGGGCGATGGCTGCCATCCTCGATCTTGCCGACCGCTACCGCATCTACGCCGAGGCAATCGGTCGTGCGGATGTGGCAGAGGTGCTTGCGCAGGTTCCCGCAAAGCCCGCACGGACGTTCAGAGAGGCACTGCAGTTCTTCCGCATCATCCATTTCTCCCTGTGGCTGGAGGGCTCCTACCATAACACCACGGGCCGCTTTGACAAATACATGTACCCCTATTTCCGTCACGATATGGACGAGGGCATCCTGAATACCGCTACCGCACAGGAACTGATCGACGATTTCTTCTTATCCTTCAATAAAGATTCCGACCTCTATGTGGGTGTTCAGCAGGGCGACAACGGTCAGTCCATGGTGCTGGGCGGTCTTGACGAGAACGGAAATTCCGTCTATTCCGACCTTTCCCGGATGTGCCTGAAAGCCTCCGAGAAGCTGCAGATGATCGACCCGAAGATTAATCTGCGCGTGGATCACAATACACCCTTAACCGTCTATGAAGAGGGCTCCCGCCTGACAGCTGTGGGGCTTGGCTTCCCGCAGTATTCCAATGACGATGTGGTCATCAAAGGTCTCTGCGACCTCGGCTATGAATATAAGGACGCGGTGAACTATGTTGCCGCTGCCTGCTGGGAGTTCATTATCCCCGGCGTCGGTGCGGATATCGCCAACATCGGTGCACTCAATTTCCCGGCGGTGGTGGATATCGCCATGCACCGGGCGCTGAAGAATGCAGCATCCTTTGACGACTTCATGAAAACCGTGAAGGAGGTCATCCGGGAGGAATGTGAAACGATCATGAGCTCCGTTCATGACGTGTGGTTCACGCCCCATCCATTCCTCGATGTGCTTTCCGGCTGCGATATTGCCAAGGGCGCAAAGTACAATAACTTCGGTATCCACGGCACAGGCGTTGCCATTGCCGCCGATTCTCTTGCCGTTCTGCGCGATCACGTCTTCGGTGACGGTACCATCACAAAGGATGAGATTCTTGCCGCCTGCGACGGCGACTTTGCAGGCCAGGAAGAGCTGCTTGCCCGTGTCCGCAATGAATGTCCGAAAATGGGACAGGACGACGATGCGGTCGATGCGCTGGCAGTCGATCTGCTCGATACCTTCTCCGAGACACTGAAAGGCCGGAAGAACTGCCGCGGCGGTATCTGGCGCGCGGGAACGGGCTCTGCCATGTTCTATCTGTGGCATACGAAGGCCCTCGGCGCTTCTCCGTCCGGCAGACGGGCGGGAGAGCCTTACGGCACCAACTTCTCCCCGGCGCTGTTCACCAAGGCCGACGGCCCCATTTCCGTCATCCGCTCCTTTACCAAGCCCGATCTTTCCAAGACCATCAACGGCGGCCCTCTGACGCTGGAATTCCATTCCTCCGTCTTTGCCGACCCCGAAAATCTGCCGAAGCTGGCACGGCTCGTCCAGTATTTCATCAGCCGCGGCGGTCATCAGCTGCAGCTGAATACCGTCAACCGCGAGACGCTTCTGGATGCCCAGGAGCACCCGGAAAACCACCGTCATCTGATCGTGCGCATCTGGGGCTGGAGCGCATATTTCGTAGAGCTTGACAAATCCTATCAGGATCATGTCATCGCCCGTCAGGAATACCGTCTGTAACCCGCTGCCATGACAAACGGTGTTATTTTCGATATCAAGGAGTTCACCCTCCACGACGGCCCCGGCGTGCGGACGACGGTCTTTTTGAAAGGCTGTCCATTGCGCTGTGTATGGTGCCATAACCCGGAGGGGCTGGACGTTACCCCGACCCTGCTTTATAAGGAGCGTCTTTGTGCCCACTGCGGAGCCTGCCGAAGACCGTGTGATCACCCGGAGTGCAAACCGTTCGGACGCTGTATCAAGGTCTGCCCAAAAGGTGCATTATCCGTTGCCGGACGGGAGGTTGATGCCGGAGCGCTTGCCGAGCGTCTTGCCCGCAGCGCGGATTTGTATACCCCCGATGAAAACGGAATCCCCGGCGGTGTCACCGTCTCCGGGGGAGAGCCGCTCCGACAAGGGACGTTCTCGGCAGAACTCGGAAAACAGCTCCGGGAGCGCGGTATACATACAGCACTTCAAACCAGCGGCTATGCACAGAAAGAGACATTTTCTGCGGTGCTCGAACACTTTGATTATGTGCTGTTCGACTTAAAGCTGGCAGATGATGAATTGCACCGCAAATATACCGGCGTGTCCAATGGGCCCATCCACGAAAATCTCCGGTATCTGCAGGCAAGCGGCAAGCCCCATGTGGTGCGCATTCCCCTGATTCCCGGCATCACCGACACGGAGGACAATCTCCGCGCCCTCGCTGACCTTGCCGGGGACAGCATGGTGGAGTGCATGCCCTATAACCCCTTTGCCGGTGCCAAATACGCCATGACCGGAAAAGAATTCTTGTACGAAGAACCACAAAAGAAGCAAGATATCCCCGATCTTTCCATGTTCAGACATGTGAAACTATTGAAATAATCCCCAAAAGCCAGTCCCCTGCCGGAAATTACCCCGGCAGGGGACATTTGTATGCTGTGCCTGTTTTTTGATGAAATATCCGGCGAGAATCGCCAGCCAAGGAGGTTGGTGGTGGGGGTCGAACGAAATGAAGATTTTGCACATACTCATCAGGGGAGGAGGAAGGAAACTGCGGCGTTTGAGATGGTTCCTTCTTCCTCCCCATGCACAACCATAAACACCAGATGAACCAACCTTTTATACGATCACATGAGTCGGCGTTCCGGCAATGAAGTTTTTCAGATTGTCTTCCACGATCGTCATGAGGCGCAGACGGGTCTCATAGGGAGCCCATGCCACATGGGGGGTAAAGGTGATATTCTTTGCACCCAGCAGGACACAGTCATGCTTCATCGGCTCCACGGTCAGAACGTCCAGTCCTGCGCCGGAGAGATGACCGGATTCGAGGGCATCCCGCAGGTCTTCTTCAATGACGACACCGCCGCGGGAGGTGTTGACAAAGTAAGCCCCGGGCTTGCATTTTGCAAAGATTTCAGCGTTGAAAAAGCCCTTGGTTTCCGCCGTCAACGGACAGTGGACGGAGATCACATCTGCCTGTGCAAGCATGGTGTCAAGATCGACAAGTTCTGCAATGCCATCGGCGGGCTGATCCTTTTTGTGTGGAACCGCAAGAACATTCATGCCGAAGGCTTTGGCGATCACACCGACCTTTTTTCCGATGGAACCGTAGCCGAAAATACCGATGGTCTTGCCTGCAAGCTCCATGGTGGGGAAAACGAAGGGAGAGAAGGACGGAGAATTTTTCCAGCCGCCCTCAGCCACAAAGGCGTTATAATCCGCGACCCGGTTGGCACGGTGCAGAAGGAACGCAAAAACCGTCTGCGCCACCGCGTCCGTGGAATAACTGCCCGCATTGCAGACGGTGATCCCGTGCGCACGGCAGTAGTCGAGGTCGATCATGTTGTAGCCTGTTGCGAAAATGCCGATGTATTTCAGCTTCGGCGCACAGGCGAGCACTTCTGCGTCCAGAACGGTCTTGTTGATGATGACAGCATCCGCATCCGCAAGCCGTGCTTTCGTTTCCTCCTTGTCGGAGAGGGGATAAATGACAAGCTCGTCGTCCCCCGTGTATTTTTCAAAAACCGTGAGGTCAAGGTCTCCGTTTGTCACAGTCTGTGCATCGGTGAGTACAATTTTCATGTATGGTGAATCCTTTCTTTGGGATGTATATATGATACCATAGATGAGTCAAATTTTCAAGAATGGGAATGAAGGTTGTTTTATTTTTTCTGAAAATGGTGGGAAATATTGCATATTTTCCTTTATACTGGTATAATAAATAAAAAAGGAGATGACATCATGAGAAAACGATTATATGAGATCATTGAAGCTTCGCAAGGAGATGACAAGGCTAGCAGTACTTATGACATAGTCATGATTGCGGCGATTATCATCAGTCTGATTCCGCTGACATTCAAAGAAGAAACATTTTCATTGTTTGTGATTGACAAAGTCTGTGCAGGAATATTTGTCATTGATTACATTCTGCGTCTGATGACAGCGGACTTCAAATATCAGAAAAAATCTGTGGTTTCCTTTCTGCGTTATCCTGTTTCTCTTATGGCAATTATTGATTTGATTTCCATTTTGCCGTCTCTGACGCCCTTGAATGGTGGGTTCAAAGTACTGCGTGTGATGAGAATGATTCGCGCGACCCGAGTGCTTCGCGTATTCAAGGCGGCACGTTATTCAAAAAGTTTGCAGATCATCGGACGTGTGTTTCAGGCGTCTAAAGCACCGCTTGCCGCTGTGGGATCACTTGCACTGGTTTATGTGATGGTTTCTGCGTTGATTATCATTAACGTGGAACCGGATTCTTTCGATGATTTTTTCGATGCTATTTATTGGGCTACGGTATCGCTGACGACAATGGGATATGGTGATATCTATCCGGTGACGACCATCGGAAGACTTGTGACGATGCTGTCCTCGGTGTTTGGCATAGCGATTGTTGCTTTGCCATCCGGCATTATAACAGCAGGGTACATGAATGAGATCGAAAACGAAAAGAATAAATCGGATTCGGATAAAAAAGAAGAATAAGAATAATTACACCCAGACTTGTGATATAGTCCGGGTGTAATTTTTATTCTTCGGAATTCAATAAATTACGGCAAAATGATTTCAGATATGGGATATCCTGTATAGCGGTTTCCCAAAGAATACTTCTGCTCATACTGCCATAACTGTGAGCGACAAGATTTCGCATTCCCTTGATGGAACTCCATGGAATCTGATGTTTTGTTTCATTTCGGAGTTCTTCGGATAATCCACCGCTTAATTCACCGATTTGCAGGATGCAGAATGAGACAGAGCGCTGATAATCGGCGTCGCTGTCAAATGCTGTGAAACTGTTTCCATAGCGTTCAATCGTTTTTTCGATTTCACCGCAGTAATCATATATCTGCTGTATCCGTTGCCTGTCAAGCTGCTGCATATAGCGGTATCCTTTCTTTCCATACATTGTCACGGAATCCGGATTCACCGGGCATGCGGATCTCCTGCTGCAGGGAATTAAGCGTGATAAGGTCAATATTTTTCCCAAGCGCATTTTCCAGTTCAGAATAGAGCGCACCAAGTGCAAATAAACTTTTCAGCGCAGTGCCTTCTGTGTCGATCAGAAGATCAATATCACTGTCATCATCCGCACAGCCGCGGGCATAGGAACCGAATAACCAGACTTTTTTCAGTTTGTATTTCTCTGCGATCGGTACTATTTTTGCGGTGAGTTCTTCCGATGTATAAATCATATAAGACGCTCCTTTCTGTCATTTCTATTATACCCGATTACGCCCGAAAATGCAAGCGCGATCTGATAAATTTTTTTCCGATTCGCCGCAGGCGAATCAAAAAAACAATCATCCCCGACACTTCCGGCTTCCGCCGTCCCCAGCCAAGGAGGGTGGGGGCAGGGGGGACGTTGAAACTCATATTCTATCCATATTTACCCGGGGGACGGGATGGGCACTGCGGTGCCCGGAAACTTCGGCGTTTGAGATGGTTCCCTCCCCGTTCCCCGCGATGGAACTAAAAAAGCCAGACACACCAATTCAAGCGTGTCTGGCTTTCCGTATTCACTTGCTTAAAGCAGGAGAAAAATTCTCTTACTTGATAGATTCAGCAACAGCAACTGCGCATGCGACAGTCATACCGACCATCGGGTTGTTACCTGCACCGATAAGACCCATCATTTCAACATGAGCCGGAACGGAGGAGGAACCTGCGAACTGTGCGTCACCGTGCATACGACCCATGGTATCGGTCATACCGTAGGAAGCAGGACCTGCACCCATGTTGTCGGGATGCAGAGTACGGCCTGTACCACCGCCGGATGCGACGGAGAAGTACTTCTTGCCGTTCTCCCAGCACCACTTCTTGTAGGTGCCGGCAACGGGATGCTGGAATCTGGTCGGGTTGGTGGAGTTACCGGTGATGGAAACGTCAACACCTTCATGACGCATGATTGCAACGCCTTCCTGAACATCGTTTGCACCGTAGCAGCGGATCTTGCCGCGCTCGCCCTGGGAGTAGGGAATGGTCTTGACGATCTTCAGCTCATCCTCGTAGGGATCGTAATCGGTCTGAACGTAGGTGAAGCCGTTGATTCTGGAGATGATATATGCGGCGTCCTTGCCGAGACCGTTCAGGATGACCTGGAGCGGCTCCTTGCGGACCTTATTAGCGGTCTTTGCAATACCGATAGCGCCTTCAGCAGCTGCGAAGGATTCGTGACCTGCGAGGAAACAGAAGCACTTGGTCTCTTCACGGAGCAGCATTGCAGCGAGGTTGCCGTGGCCAAGACCAACTTTTCTGTTTGCAGCAACAGAACCGGGAACGCAGAATGCCTGCAGACCGAGACCGATTGCTTCAGCAGCTTCCGCTGCAGTCTTTACGCCCTTCTTGAATGCGATAGCGCAGCCGAGGGTGTATGCCCATACAGCGTTATCAAATGCGATGGGCTGAATGCCCTTGACGATGGACTCGCAGTCCACACCGTTGTCAAGGCAGAGCTGACGGGCAGCTTCGAGATCAGCGATGCCGTACTCAGCGCAGCAAGCGGTGATCTTCTCAATTCTTCTTTCGTAACCTTCAAATTTAACCATGGTTATGCTCCCCCTCTCTTAGTCTTTTCTCGGGTCAATGTACTTGACCGCTTCATCGTAACGACCGTAGGTCTTGATGTTTGCTTCGTATGCAGCCTTGGGATCCTTGCCTGCACGGATGGCATCCATCATCTTGCCGAGGTGTACAAACTTGTAGCCGATGATCTCGGAGTTTGCATCGAGACCGAGCTCAAGGATATAACCTTCAGCCATTTCGAGGTAACGGACACCCTTTGCCTTGGTAGCAAAGATGGTACCGATCTGGGAACGGAGGCCCTTGCCGAGGTCGTCAAGGGATGCACCGATCGGAAGACCGTCTTCGGAGAATGCGGTCTGGGTGCGGCCGTAAACCAGCTGCTTGAAGATCTCGCGCATTGCAACGTTGATAGCGTCGCAGACGAGGTCGGTGTTGAGGGCTTCCAGCAGGGTCTTGCCCTGGAGGATTTCGCCTGCCATAGCAGCGGAGTGGGTCATACCGGAGCAGCCGCAGGTCTCAACCAGAGCTTCTTCGATGATACCGTCCTTGACATTGAGGGTCAGCTTGCACATACCCTGCTGGGGTGCACACCAGCCGATACCGTGGGACAGACCAGAAATGTCCTTGATTTCATAAGCCTTTACCCATCTGCCTTCTTCAGGAATGGGAGCGGGACCATGATGCGGGCCCTTGGTTACAGGGCACATTGCTTCAACAGCTTCAGAATACTGAATCATGTTAGTCTTTTCTCCTTTATATATTAAATTTAATGGGGAACTGGGTTATGGGATATCAAGTAAATCTTACTTGATGATCTCCCGTGAAATGATCAAGAGTTTTCTGAAAGAAAACTTACTTGATGATCTCGCCGTAGCACTTACCGAATGCGCAGGAAGCGTTAGCTTCGTCGGTATCAATGTGCATAGCGGCAGCGAAGGTGGACTTGACACGGATGACAACGTCATCGAAAATGGTCTTTCTGCCTTCGGAGTTGATGGCGACCTTGACGATCTGCTTGTCTTCGACACCGAATTCAGCAGCATCGGCAGGGGTCAGGTGAATGTGGCGCTTTGCAACGATAACGCCTTCGGAGATCTCGACTTCGCCGCAGGGACCGACGAGCTTGCAGCCTGCGGAGCCCTTGATATCGCCGGACTCACGGACGGGAGCATCGACGCCGAGGGTTCTTGCATCGGTGAAGGAGACTTCGACCTGGGTCTCGGGACGAGCCGGACCGAGAATGGAAACACGCTCGATGGACTTCTTGGGGCCGACGACGGTGACGCGCTCTTCGCATGCGAACTGACCGGGCTGGCTGAGGTCCTTCTTGTTGGTCAGGGTGTGACCTGCGCCGAACAGGATCTCGATGTGCTCATTGGTTAAGTGTACGTGTCTTGCAGAGGTTTCTACGAGAATCTGATTTGCCATGATTGTTAAACTCCTTTTTATATGTCATTAAGATTGCCATATTGATACTATTATACAACATTTTTTCGGGTTTGTAAAGAATCAAAAATGACTTTTCTGTAAAAACTACGGACGAAATGATAAATTTTTAACGGAAACGGGAGGACTGGCGTAAATGACGGACGATCTGACGGAAAAATCACCGGTTTTGACAGACAGAGAGGAACGTGGCTTCGGCGTATCCGGCCTGCGTGGGTACTGTAACTATATATATGAAGAAAACCGGACGGGGGAGGGCTGCGGTTCCATGCCGGACGGGGAGCGCCATGACGGTGCCATTGTAACAGGACCGGACGGGAGCAGAATCCATTGTCTTACCATCATCGGGCAGATCGAGGGGCATTATCTGCTCGGCGCGGGGCAGAAGGCGACGAAGTATGAGCACCTGATTCCCGCCCTTGTCGGCGTCGAGGAGGACCCGGAGATCGACGGGCTTCTGGTGGTGCTCAATACGGTCGGGGGAGACGTGGAGGCCGGGCTTGCCATTGCAGAGCTGATTGCGGGGATGAAGAAGCCGACGGTGTCTCTGGTACTGGGCGGAGGACACTCCATCGGTGTGCCGCTGGCGGTCAGCGCAAAGCGCTCCTTTATTGTTCCCAGCGCGACCATGACGATGCACCCTGTGCGGATGAACGGTCTTGTCATCGGCGTGCCCCAGACCTTTGCCTATTTCTCCCGGATGCAGGAGCGGATCATTTCGTTCATCGCCTCCCACAGCCGCTGTTCCTCGGAGGTCCTGAACCGACTGATCATGAATACCGACGGCATCGCGGCTGATGTGGGAACCATCATCGACGGCAGAGAAGCAGTGGACTATGGTATTATTGATGAAATCGGCGGCCTTGCCCAGGCAATGGAGGCTTTGCGGGGGATGAAGTGATGGGAAAAAAACAAGGGACGGCGTGAGCCGTCCCTTGCGAACACTGTGTTCAGTTTTCAAATCATTTCTGAAAGATTAGCCGATGGTTGCGTTAGCAATAACGATCATCTTACCAGAGATGATGTAGGATGCATAAGAACCGGAGGTCAGCTTGCTGACGTCAACCTTCTTAGCATTGCCGTTGTCGAGGGCGATGTAGCCGTCTGCATCGACATTGTAGAAGGTGATGTTGCCAACACCGTACTCGACAGTGTTAGTGGAAGCATGCTTAACTTCCCAGGTAGCACCTGTGGTAGCAGCCTTGAACAGCTTAACAGGCATAGCCTTGATGGTGGTCAGGACACCGTTTTCCTTGACCTCAATATCCTTCTTAGCCATCCAGAGTGCACCGGTCTCGAAGTCGGAGACAACACCGTCAGTAACAGTGTAGAAGCCCTTGTCAGCGAGAACGCCTGCGGACTTGACATCAACTGCCTTGCCGGACATAACGTCGATTGCATGGTAGGTGTTGAAGTCATAACCATACTCGAATGCTGCACCCTTGATCATAACGATGCTGGTGACAGAGGTGATGGTGGTGCCTTCACCGGTACCCTTGTTAGCGACGAGGATGAAGTCGACCTTGTTGGTGTCAACGACATTCAGCTTGTAAACAACGCCGTCAGCCTTTGCGAGGGAAACGGTCTTTGCGTAGGAATCAGCGTACTCGTTGTACTTATCAGCAGTCTTGTCAACATAGACAGGAGTGATGATGACAGCGTTCTTGTTGTAGTACTTCGGAGTGGTACCGACGTAGACATAAGAGCTGTTGACAGTCAGAGTAGAAGTGGTTTCGGAACCGTTTGCATAGGTCTCGATGGTCTTGCCGGTAGCCTTCTCGAAGTAGATACCGTCAGTGGTCTTGACGAAGGAGTAGATTGCACCGTCTTCGAAGGTTGCATAGGTAGCAGTGACAGTGCCGTCGGACTTCTTGTCATTGATGGTGACAGGGCGGATGTAAGCCTTGCCGTCGATGGTCTCGGAGTAAGAGGTCTTGGGAACGAGCTTGCCTGCTGCATCAACAATACCGTCAACGGTGATGGAGATGTCTGCGAAGCCGTTCTTGACATCGTAACCGGTGATGACAGCCTTGCCGCCTTCAACGGTGACGTTTTCAACTGCAACTTCGACAGCAGCCTTGGATGCAGCGGTTGCGACAGCAACGAACTTGCCGCCGATGGTGTAGATGGAAACGGTCTGGTTCAGAGTCCAGTTCTCGCCAGCGGTAACAGTGACACCGTCAAATGCGAATGCATACTTGACAGAATCAACAGTGACATACTTGGCAGCAGTGGAAACTGCGGTCAGCTTGCCGGTGACAGTCTTTGCGTTCTCAAGAACTTCAACGATCCAGGTCTTACCGTCGTCGCTGGTGGTGTATCTGTAAAGAACGGGAGTGGTGTTGTCCTTGACTGCTTCAAAACCGATGTAGGTGATGTTCTTGTAGTTTGCCTTGTCAGAGGTCTTGTTGGTGAATGCAGTACCGGAAACAAGATCAGTGATGGTGTCGAAGGTGTACTTGACATCATTGACAGTCTCAGCATCTGCGGAGTTAGCCTTGATGGTACCGAAGGAGTAGACATCCATGACGATACGGTCATACTTGCCGTCCTTGTTATCATCAAATGCGGTTGCCTTGTAGTATTCGGGGAGGTTTGCCTTTGCAACATAAGCTGCAGCAGCGCCGTTCGCAGCACCCTTGATGGAGATTGCGATACCAGCCTTGCTGGTGGAGCCTGCACCGACTGCACCGCCGTTATCGAGGGTGGTGGAACCGGAGCCTGCGATGTAGGTGACACCGTCGAATACGACGTTATCGGTGTTCTTGCCGTCCTTGGTAACGACAGACAGGATTGCATCGGTGTAGTCGAATACCTTGACATCGGAGTTGACATTGACACTGTAAATGGTGCCCTTGTTGTAGGTTGCGGTGATGGAAACACCCTTCAGGTCAACTGCCTTCATGGTGTAGCCAGCTGCGGTGAGAGCCTCGTTCATAGCGGCCTCATCGAAGTAGTTGATGCCAGCGATCAGCTCTGCATCAACAAAGACCTTGCTGTCAGCAACAGAGGTGACCTTGACGGTCTTGGTCTGGAAGTTGAAGCCAGCACCGATCTTGTTGGTGAAATCAGCCTTGGTAGCAACGATCGTGTTGTAAGCGATCTGAGCCATTTCTGCTCTGGTGCAGGACTGAGCGTAAGAGAATACGTCAATCTTGTCAAGCAGGTTGTACTGTTCAGCTACATCAATGTAGTTGATGTACCAGGGAGAGGGAGCGGATGCCTTATCAAGGGCAGCAACCTCAGCCTTGAGACCGAGCATCTTGACGCACATAGCGACAGCTTCTGCAACGGTCAGGGTCTTCTTGGGCTCAAAGCCCTTGCCGGTACCTTCCATAACACCGCGGTCAGCGACGTAGGAAATGTAACCGAAGCTCCACTTGTCGACAACATCGGCAAAGGGGCAGGTGGTGATAGAGTTCCAATCAATAACCTTGGAACCTGCTACCATTCTTGCTGCGATAGCAGCGGCTTCTTCTCTGGTCAGGTTGCCTTCGGGATCGTACTTTGTTGTACCGTCGCCGAGACCCTTACCATTGATGACGCCCAGATCAGTGAGGGTCGCAATTGCCTTGGCGTTGACAGAAGCGTCAACTGCTGCCTGGTCGACAAATGCGCCGGAAACACTGACTGCACATGCGCTTACCATAAGCATAGCAAGCACAAGCGCGAGAAACTTTTTGAAATTTCTCATGTTTTTAGGTCCTCCTATATAAAATTAGATATTTATATAATAGTTTGTTCTGTATATAAA
>JAKSPR010000100.1 GCA_024404655.1 Clostridia bacterium
CGCAATGGGGGCAAGAATCCCGATGAGGGAAAAGTCGAGGGTGCCGGTGATACGGAAGGCACACCAGCCATCCTCACGGTCGGCGATATCTTCCGGGGCGATCTCTGTCTGACAGACAAGAGAAAACTCTTCATCGGTTTTTCCGATAAAACAATAGGGCTGTGCTGTATAAAAGAGAATTTCCGGACCGGGTGCAGCGATTTTGCAGACAGAATACTGTCCGGGAATGAATTCAAGTTCCATGTTATTTTAACGCCACCATTTCTTTGCCGTCTTTATCAAAATAGTAAACTTCGGAAAGATCATCATTTTCAAAGACCGGGAGCATTTCAAAAAAGCCTCTCACACAGGTTTCGGGGTCGAGCTCGTCATGCTCCATCCAGAAGACGTCGCCTTCATCGGAGGAACGAAGCTCCCCTTCAAAGTCCGCGGTTTTATAGAAGAAGACAACGTACCGCGCACCTTCCCGTGTCTGAAACTGCTTGACTCCGCAGAGACGCACATTTTTCAGTGTCAGTCCGGTTTCTTCATAAACCTCCCGTATCACGGAATCCGTAAAGGATTCGCCGGGCTCTACGTGACCGCCGGGGAACACGATGCCGGGCCAGCTTTTGTCACTGCGCTTCTGAACCAGCACCTGACTGCCTCTTGTGACCATGCACATGTTGGTGAAAATCGCTGCTTCCGTTCTGTCCATGATGAAAACCGTTCCTTTCTTGGTCCTCTGAAAACTTTCGTCAAATAGAATAAAAAAACGACAAGTTTTTGTGAAACTTGTCGTTTTTCTGGCGGAGAAGGAGAGATTCGAACTCTCGAACTGCTTTTGACAGTTACGCGATTTCCAGTCGCGCGCGCTCGACCAACTACGCGACTTCTCCATAGAAGATGACGCCTGCTGCGTGGTCTAACTCACAGCTTTTATAGTATACCATATCACGGAAAAATTGTCAAGCGTTTTTTGCAAAAAAATTGAAATTTTGCTGTGGATCAGATGCAGTTCCGCACCCCTCAAACGATGCTCCCAATGCAGAATACACAAGGATAGGAAGCTCTGCGAAGACTGCAAGAGCTTCCGCAAAGCCCTTGCCGGTCACCTCACCGAGCCGGGAAACAATCCGAATCAGACCGAGGGCAGAACCCCGGATGGACTGCATCGCATGTCAGGGTACAGCAAAAATTTCCCTCCGCAGAAATCTGCGGAGGGAAACATAGAAACCAATTATTCGGAACGAAGCGCGATGACCGGATCCTTCTTTGCAGCAATGCCGGAGGGCACAAGACCTGCAATGAAGGTCAAGAACATGGAGATCAGCACAAGCACGATGGCTGCAACAACCGGCAGCTGCGCATTGAGGATCATGATATCCGTCACCGCATGGATGATCAGATTGATCGGAATGAGCATCAGCAGCGTGATACCAATACCGATGGCACCGGCAGCAAAACCGACGATCAGGGTCTCTGCGTTGAACACGCGGGAAACGTCACGCTTGGAAGCACCGATGGCACGGAGAATACCGATTTCCTTGGTGCGTTCAAGAACAGAGATATAGGTGATAATGCCGATCATGATGGAGGAAACCACCAGAGAAATGGCAACAAAGGCGATGAGGACATAGGAAATGGCGTTGATGACTGTGGTGATGGAAGACATCATCAGCGCAACATAGTCCGTGTACTGGATCTCGTCAGCTTCGTCAACACTCTTGTTGTAAGCGCTGATGAGGTCTGCAATGGTATCCTTGTCTTCAAAGGTGGATGCGTACAGGAGAATGGAGGACGGGTCATCGAGATCGACATACCCCAGTCTGCGCAGAACACGGTCGTAGGTGGTGTCGGAGACGGTGGCGGGCATATACTCATCGAAGAAACGGAGATAGTCTTCGTTTGTGTAAGGCGTCTGATCAAGCATCGCTGCAAGCTGATCTGCGGGAAGGGCACCGAGCTGTGCCTGCACGCCTGCCGCATACTGGATTGCCGCCTGACCCTTTGCCATTTCGGCTGCATAGCCGAACAGGGTTTCATCGTCCATACCGGCAATATAGGATTCGACGGAGGAAGTATCGTCAAGACCCATTTCCTGGGCGTAAGCCGCGGTCATGGTCTGCTCCAGCGCCGCACGGTCTGTGGTGGCAAGATACTGGGCTGCGGCCTGTTCCAGATACTCATCAGAGGGTCTGGATGCGATATCGGTGTAGATCGCAGCTTTTTCCGCAACGCTGAGGGATGCGAAATGCTCCTTCACCATGGCTTCCTTTTCTTCTGCCGTGTAGACGTCGCCGTCCTCGGTCTGGAAGGGAAGACCGCAGAGCACATCGACTGCGGGATCAGCGAGCTGTTCCTTGACAAGCTCATTCTTTGCCGTCTGCTCGATGACATAGCGGGTGAGAGCCGCAGTATAACCGACGCCGTTCTGGATCATACCGTTGACGGCATCCGCGCTCTTGCGAGCGATACCGACGATCTTGATCGGAATAGCATTTTCGCTGTCATAAAGGAAAGCAAGACCGGTATCGGTGCTGGAAATATCGGAGTAGGTGCCGTCTACGCCCTTCTGGTAATGATCGGCGGAGAGCAGCAGCTTGAATTCCTGATTACAGATTTCTTCAAAGGACCAGGAATCGAGGTTCTGGGTGTCCAGCTGTTCCTGCTTCATAGCGGCCTGCATGATTTCGCGCATATCTTCTGCGCGCTTCAGACCGAGGGTGAACAGGGTGAGGTCGCTGACTTCGTTTCTGTCGTTAATGAACAGAACGACTTCGTTGTATGCCTTCGGCCAGGTGCCGTAGAGGATGTCGTACTGCTTTAAGAGCAGATCGCTGATCAGCTCTCCGTTCTCGCTTTCCAGAAGCTCCTGCCAGGTCTGCATGCCGGAGAACATGGAACTGCGCATGCCGGAGGAACCGGAGGACGATCCGCCGCCCATGACGGACTGCATCATCGTCTGGGTATCACATTTGATGACCTTGTCGTCAGGATCTTTGGTGTAGATATTTAAGGAAACATGATAGGTGTAGCGGATGGCGCTGAGGGCTTTTGCAAAGTCTTCGTTGCCCATCAGGTGCTCCCGGAAGGCCTTTAAGTTGTTGGTGCTGGTCTCCACGGAATTGAGGGAGTTCATGAGGTCGTACATGATGGGGCTGGTGTAGACCCGGTTTTCTTCATGAGCTGCGGAGGAATCCTCTTCGCTGTCCCCCATATTCTTTTTGGAGTTGCTGTCCATGAGAGAGGTGATGAGCCCGGTCATATCCACCGTCTCCGATTCCAAGGTGATCGGGTAGGAGGCAAGGGTGTCTTCCTGCACACGGTTGATATAGGACTGAACACCGGTGGAGATGGAGAGGATCAGGGCAATACCGATGATACCGATGGAGCCGGCAAAGCTGGTGAGCAGGGTTCTGCCGCGCTTGGTCATCAGGTTGTTCATGGAGAGGGAAAGGGCTGTCATGAAGGACATGGAGGTCGTCTTCTTTGCAGCAGCCCCGGCTTTTTCCTGATAGTCCGCGTCTGTTGCTTCGTACGGCGCACTGTCGTCGACCACACGGCCGTCAAGCAGACGGATGATACGGGAGGAATACTCCTGTGCAAGCTCTGGATTGTGAGTGACCATGATGATCAGCTTGTCGTGGGAGATCTCTTTGAGGATCTCCATGATCTGGATACTGGTCTCGGAGTCGAGAGCACCGGTGGGCTCATCGGCGAGCAGGATTTCCGGATCGTTGACAAGGGCGCGGGCAATGGCCACACGCTGCATCTGACCGCCGGACATCTGGTTGGGCTTCTTGTTCAGCTGGTCGCCCAGACCGACGCGGGTCAGCGCATCCACGGCACGCTTTCTGCGCTCGGACTTGGAAACGCCGGACAGAGTCAGCGCAAGTTCAACATTGGAAAGAACGGTCTGATGGGGGATTAGATTATAACTCTGAAAGACAAATCCGACGGAGTGATTGCGGTAGGTATCCCAGTCGGCATCCTTGAATTCTTTGGTCGATTTACCGGAGATGACAAGATCGCCGGAGGTGTACTGGTCAAGACCTCCGATGATGTTCAGAAGGGTGGTTTTTCCGCAGCCGGACTGGCCGAGGATGGATACAAACTCATGGGGACGGAAGTCGATGGAAACGCCTTTCAGCGCCGATACGACGGTGTCGCCGGAGATGTAATCCTTGACGATCTCTTTTAAGCGAAGCAAAGTTTTTCTCCTTATATATAGATTTCTGCAGGATTGGTGATTCCGCAGAACAACAGATATAGTATAAACCTATTGTTTTAACGGAGTATAAACGAAAGGTGAAAATTTCTGCTGAAATGTCATAATTTTCAAATAGAATGTGAAGAAAAACAAAAAGACCGTTTCCCGAAATGGGAACGGTCGATCTGTGTGCAGTATCAATCAAAAACTCAGGCGAGAGCGTTGAGCTTTGCAGTGAACTGGCTCTTCTTTCTTGCAGCGTTATTCTTGTGAAGAATACCCTTAGCGACAGCCTTGTCAATCTTCTTGACAGCGGCCTTATAGGTTTCGCTTGCGAGAGCCTTATCACCTGCTGCGAGAGCTGCATCATACTTCTTGATGGCGGTCTTCATGGAAGACTTGAACATCTGATTCTGCAGAGTCTTTGCTTCGATAACGAGAACGCGCTTCTTTGCGGACTTAATATTCGGCAAAACGATTCACCTCCTTCACAGAATGGGGGCAGTCAGTCTTTTCACGGGAACCGTGTCAAGATCGTGACCGCCGGGGGTCACTCTGAACCCGTATATTTACCTACATATTGTATCACATCTTCCTGTAAATTTCAAGAGCTTTTTCAAAATTATTTTGAGTTTTTTTGACTTTTTTTGTCGCTGTGGTAATTCCAACGATATCAACTCCATGATTTTGGATTGTTTTATTAAAATTTCATAAAATTATTTGTAAAAAGCTATTGACATTATCGGAATTCATGATATAATAATAACATAAAGAATTCGAGCAAGCAAATTGGTTTTTGAACGATGATACCGGAGAACGAGAAAAACGCAGGCGTACCTGCTGCAGCCCGGGGCGAGATTCATGATCAGGGGTGCGGCGATCCGTCATTTTCAGATGAAGAACTGCTTTCCCTGTTGGCGGATGTGCGCATGGGGAAAACAGATGCTTTCAGTCTGCTGTATGATCGGTACAGACCTCTGATTGAGGCCAGCGTCGTGCGGTTTTCCAATCGGTTTCAGGGGGAACTATCGGAAGAGTACAGCGAGCTTGAAGAGGAAGCTGTCATTGCTCTGTACCGCGCCGCCGTTTCCTATGAACCCGGCAGACACAGTACGTTCGGTTTATACGCGCGTGTCTGTATCCGCAATCGTTTGATTTCCTGTGTACGGAAGCATGCAAAGCGTCTTCTGGGAGAAGCAGCCGCGACCGAAGAGTGGCTGTCCTCTGTCAGAGAATCTGTCGCCGATCCCGAAGAAGCCGTCTTGTCAAGAGAGGCTTATAAAGGACGGATGGAGCAGTTTTTGTCAGCACTGGCACCGCTTGAGCGGGACGTGTTCCGCCTCTATGTGCTGGGGAACTCCTGCAAAAAGATCGCAGAACAACTGTCCGTCTCCGAGAAATCCGCTGAAAACGCAGTTTACCGTATCCGTAAAAAACTAAAAGTATTGCTTGGTTCTTCCCAAATGCCCGAATAGCTTAACCAAAAAAGCGTTGAACCATCAAAGATGTCGGTGTGATTCCGTCTTGGGGCAAAATCTTATTAACCATTTTTCAAAAGCGAGGTAAAAAACATGTATCAGGACAAGACTTTAGTGTGCAAGGAATGCGGTGCTGAATTCGTATTTACTGCTGGTGAGCAGGAATTCTACGCTGAGAGAGGCTTCCAGAACGAGCCGCAGAGATGCAAGGCTTGCAGAGACGCAAGAAAGAACGCAACCAGACCCCAGAAGGAACTCTTCACCACTGTTTGCGCAAAGTGCGGTAAGGAAGCTAAGGTTCCGTTCCAGCCCCAGAACGACAGACCCGTATACTGCAGCGAGTGCTATGCTGCAATGAAGGCTCAGCAGTAATTTTGACCGCGAGCATTCAATCCTGACACAGACAGCGGAAATATAGACCGTATTCAAGTTCGTATATATTTAATCTGGAAATGTCGAAGAGTCCGCGTATCATCCGGGTACACATGTATCGCCTGATACGCGGTATCTTTTTGAATGCACGCAAAAACGGAGACAGGCAGTGAAACTATTTCGCAAGAAGGGGAAACCCGAAGCGCTCGTCTTTGTTGATTTTGAGTATATGCAGATATCGTTCATGAAACGATACGGCATCCACCCACCGGTGCAGGAGTGGTATAAGGAACTCTGCGAAACCTATGAGATCGCTGAGCTGTGCGTTTTTGCGGATTTTTCCAATCCCGCAATGAAGTACAACCTTCCCGAGCTGCGTAAAATCACCAATCACATCATCGAAACGCAGAATACCGCTTCCCACCATAAAAAAGATTTTACCGATTTCTTTATCCTCGATCAGATTTATCAGAAGGCACTGGAGAAGCACAGGGCGAATACCTATATTCTTTTCACCGGCGACGGCCATTTCGGCGCGGTCAGCCGCTTCCTCATTGAAAAGTGCCACAAGAATGTCATCATATACGGAATCGAGGGCAATATCTCAAGCGGCCTGAAATCTCAGGTCACGGATGTGATCGAATTCCCGACCTACGAAAACTTAAAAAAGTTTTATTATCCCGTCATCGCCCGGGAAATGAAAAAACAGGCCGGAGGAAATCAGAAAAACGGAGCAGCTCTGAACGCTGCGCAGATCGTCCGTGCAGTCACAGCAAAACAGGGTATCTGCCAGAGCGCTGTGAATGAAGCACTCACCGACATGATGTCGGAGGGATATGTTGTATATCGGGAACAATGGGTGAATTCGCTGAAACGTGTCCGCGTCCTGACCTGCGATTGGGATAAAATGAAAGCGGACGGACTTTTCGTCACACAAGACGACTGAATAAAAGTCACAAAGACAGACAAAAAAGAATAACCAGGAGGCTGCATATCAGAACGCAGCCTCTTTCCATTTTGAAATCTTACCACTTATTGATCGGCAGTTCTCCCGTATCCTCGCACTTCTCAATCGCCTTGATTTCGCAGTCGTAGGGAACTGCCGCATCAATATGGACGATATCACCGACTTTTTTGCCCAGCAGTGCTTTGCCCATGGGGGACTCTTTGGAGATGATCCCCGCAAGCACATCAATCCGCAGGGTCGTGGTGATCTGCCATGTTTTTGTCATGTTCATGGAGGGGATGAAAATCGTGACCCGGTCGAACAGTCCTACCGAATCCTCGGCTGTATCTTTCTTAATGATGACAGCCGTGTCGATCATGGACTGGAGATACCGGATGCGGCTTTCATTGCGGTTCTTTTCCTGCTTTGCGGCTTTGTATTCGTAATTTTCGCTTAAGTCTCCGTACTCGCGGGTACGTTTGACCTCGGCAAGAAGCTGCGGACGCAGGACCTTGATCCTGTGCTCGATCTCCTCTTTCATTTTCTGTATATCCATCTCTGTCAGTTCGTCATGCATATCGGAGACCTCCTTGAAAAGATTTTCTGGATGTTACGCTTCGCGCTCAGCCAGCAGCTTTTTGACGGATTCCAGCTTGACGCAGAGCACAAACAGTCTGCATGCGGTTTCCAGATCGGCAAGCGGAGGATAGGAGGGCGCGATACGGATGTTGCTGTCGTGAGGATCGTTGCCGTAGGGGTAGGTCGCACCGGCGCCGGTCATCATGACGCCGGCGTTCTTGCAGCGGGCAACGATGGCTTTTGCACAGCCGTCCAGTGCATCAAAGGAAATGAAGTAGCCGCCGCGGGGCTTGGTCCAGGTACCGATTTCAAGACCGGCAAGTTCATCTTCGAGAATCTGCTCCACCAGTTCAAACTTGGGACGGAGAATATCGGCATGCTTGCGCATGTGCTCCACCATACCGTGGATATCGCCGAAATAACGGACGTGGCGCAGCTGGTTGACCTTGTCGTGACCGATGGTCTGGATGGTCAGCTGCTTGCGGATGTCTTCCAGGTTGTTGTGGGAGGTTGCAATGGCAGCGATACCGGAACCCGGGAAGCTGATCTTGGAGGTGGAAGCAAACTTGTAAACGAGATCGGGATTGCCTGCGCGCTTGCACTCTGCAAGGATTTCCAGCAGGTGGTCCTGATCGTTGTCATACAGATGGTGAATGGAATATGCGTTATCCCAGTAGATACGGAAGTCCTTTGCCGCAGGCTTCAGACGTGCAAAACGGCGGACGGTGAGATCGGAATAGGAATAACCCTGGGGATTGGAGTACTTCGGTACGCACCAGATACCCTTGATGGAATCATCCTCGGAAACCAGCTTTTCCACCAGATCCATATCGGGACCTTCGGGAGACATGGGGATGTTGATCATCTCAATGCCGAAATACTGGGTGATGGCGAAATGACGGTCATAACCGGGAACCGGGCAGAGGAACCTGACCTTGTCCAGCTTGCACCACGGAGTAGAACCCATGACGCCGTGGGTCATGGAACGGGAAATGGTATCATACATGACATTCAGAGAGGAGTTGCCGTAGATGATGACATTGTCCGGAGCTACTTCCATCATATCACCGATGAGGATCTTTGCCTCCTTGATACCGTCGAGAACGCCGTAGTTGCGGCAGTCGGTTCCGTCCTCACACAGAAGATCGTCGTCACCGGACAGAACGTCCATCATGCCCATGGAGAGGTCCAGCTGCTCGGAGCAGGGCTTGCCTCTTGCCATATTCAGCTGCAGTCCGCGGGACTGGAATTCCTTGTAGCGGATTTTCAGAACGGTTTCCAGTTCTTTCAGTTCTTCTGTTGTGTAATCCTTGTATGCCTTCATGTTATTCTCCCGTAATACTGATATCGTGTGATGTTTTGGTATTCTGAACAAAACGCAAGAAAAGAGGAAGTTCTATTTCATACATGTTTTCAAAATACCGGATTTCATACTTATTATACCACGAATAATTGATTGTGTCAAGAGAAAATGAATAATTGAAGATGAAAACTTGCAAAAATTCGTGGCCGGAGAGAATGATGAGAATCGCGCGGGAAAAGCAAGGTACGGCTTCATGTGCCGAAGTTCTTCAGTCCCCACCCGTTGGAAAAGACTGAA
>JAKSPR010000101.1 GCA_024404655.1 Clostridia bacterium
CTTTACCGGGTCAAGACTTTCACTCGACTGTACTGCACGCGCCGTACCGGCGCACCACTGATTTCATTATAGCAAATCTTCCGTTTTTTGTCAAGTTTCCCACAAAAAGCATTGACTATGAGAAGTACGGAACAGTACAGAAAAAAGCCCCGAAAAACTCTTGCAGTTTTCCGGAAACTGTGCTATACTTATCATGAAAAATGATCTCGGACGAAAGGACAGATGACAGCGATGAAACTGGTATTTGCATCGGATATTCACGGCGACGCGGCGTGCTGCCGTGCGCTTTTGGAAGCATACAAAAACGAGGGAGCAGACAAACTGATTCTGCTGGGCGATTTACTATATCATGGCCCCCGCAACGATCTTCCTGCCGGATATGCGCCGAAAGAAGTCATTTCGCTTCTGAACAGCGTAAAGGAAGAGCTGCTCTGTGTCCGCGGCAACTGCGATACCGAGGTGGATCAGATGGTTCTGGAATTCCCCATTCTGGCGGATTACGCGGTTCTGTATCTTGACGGGCGTCTTGTTTATATGACCCACGGTCATCATGCATCGGAGGCCAACCCGCCGCTGCTCCGCAAGGGGGATATTCTCCTAAACGGTCACACCCATATTCCCGCCTGTGTTGACCACGGTGATTTTCTCTATCTCAATCCCGGTTCTGTCTCCATTCCCAAGGAGAACTCGGAAAAGCAGTATCTTGTCTATGAGGACGGATACTTTACATGGAAAAAACTGGACGGCGGCATCATCCGTTCACACAAATTATCATTCTGAAACGGAAAGGAATCAACTGTTATGAAACGTTCACAGATCAATGCAGCTATCGACAAGGCAATGGCTGCCTGCAGAAAAAACAACTTCACGCTGCCCTGCTTCGGTTACTTTACCCCCGCAGACTGGAAGACCAAAGGTGAGGAATGCAAAACCATTGTTGACGTTATGCTCGGCTGGGACGTCACAGATTTCGGCTCCGGTGACTTTGATCGTGTCGGTGCTGTCCTTTTCACCCTGCGCAACGGCAGCTGCAAGGATCCTTCCATCGGTGTTCCCTATGCGGAAAAGCTGATGATGTTTGATGATACTGTGGCTGAGCAGGAAATTCCGCTGCACTTCCATTTCCGCAAGCACGAGGATATCATCAACCGCGCAGGCGGCACCATGTGTGTCCAGCTTTTCGGCTCCACCCCGGACGGTGATCTTGACCGCGAGCATGAGATCGTCGTCTATACCGACGGCATCCGCAATGTAGTTCCTGCGGGAACGGTTATGGAGATCACCACGGGCAATTCCATCACACTGACCCCCGGACTCTATCACAGAATCTTTGTCAAAAAAGGCACCGGCATGCTGATCGCAGGTGAAGTATCCTCCATCAACGACGATCACATCGACAACCGCTTCTATGAGACCACCGCGCGCTTCTGCGCCGTTGAAGAAGACGAGCCGAAGCGCTATATTCTGGCAAACGAATACGAGGGCATCTGATCCGCTCCCGGATCATGCTGCAATAGAGCCGGGCTGCCGCCGCAAACGACAGCCCGCCTCTTGTGTTTTTACCGAAAATCCCCGATCCCGGAAAAGAAAGGTACCGTTACCATCATGAGAAATCCGCATGCAATCTTTGATACCCACGCACACTATCATGACAGCCGTTTCGTCGAAGGAAAAGAAGCCGGAGACGTGGATGCGCTGCTTGACGCTTTATTTGCCGGCGATATCTGCGGCGTTGTCGATATCGGCACAGATCTTGAGACATCCCGGAAGGCAATCGCCCTTGCAGAAGCATATCCCGGAATCTATGCCGCCGTCGGCATTTATCCCGGAAGCTGCCCAATGACGACCGATCCCGCCGTCATTGAATCGGTCATGGACGAGCTGCGGGTCATGCTCCGTCACCCGAAGGTAAAGGCCATCGGGGAAATTGGTTTTGATTTCCACTATGATGATGTGCCGAAGGACATTCAGGCAGTCTGGTTTGAGCGGCAGCTGCAGCTGGCTGAGGAAGTCGGTGTGCCGATTCTCATCCACGACAGAGAAGCCCACGGGGCGACGATGGAGCTTCTGCGGAAATATCCCCGCGTTCACGGGGTTCTGCACAGTTTTTCCGGTGCCTGCGAGATGGCGGAAGAGCTGGTAAAAATGGGATATTATATCTCCATCTCCGGCGTTGTGACCTTCAAGAATGCGCGGAAGCTCTGTGAAGTCGCCGCCATGCTGCCCTCCGACCGGATGCTCATCGAAACCGATGCGCCGTATCTGACCCCCGTTCCCCACCGCGGGGAGTGCAATCACTCGGGTTATCTTGTCTATACCGCAGAAAAGATCGCCGGACTGCGGGCTGAAGCCGGCTGTGCGGACGGCTGTTCTGCAGAAGATGTTGCGGATATCACCCGCAGAAATGCCTGCCGGGTCTTCGGAATCACGGAATCCTCCCTCTCATCGTCTGAAAATCCAGTCTGAAAAAACACCTTATAAGCAGTTTAAGTACAAATAGGACGCCTGCGAAGACTGCATAGGTGACCGCAAAGCCCTTGCCGTTCACATCAGGGAGCCGGGAAACAACCAAAATCAGGCCGAGAGCAGAAATTTGGCTGGACTGTGACCTTAAAATGTGAAGGTTTTCCGAAAAAACACCGGAAGATATAGACAAAGTAAGAAAAATCTGTTATACTATATATAATAGTACCATTTTTGCAAACCGCTGTCCCATGGGCGCACAGAGGTCTGCCGACCAAAGGTAATCAAGGATATATGAACAACGATCTTTCCAAACAGACATCCGTATCTCTGTATCATGCCGCTCCCGGTGCGCAGGTACTGCTTACGGTGCTTCTCGTTCTGTCTGCCGGTTTTTCAGCTTCTTCCGGGTTTATTCTGCAGCCGTTTCTGACGGCGCTTTCCTCCGCGCTTTTCGCGTTCCTCTTCATGGTAACGTTTAAGCCTGCCTATGTGCTGGCAGCGATTCCTGCTTATGCGCTGGCGTTTTTCTTAACGGGGAATTTCACGGTTTCCCTTGCATCCATGTTCTTTGTGCCCTGCGGTGCGGTGCTTGCCCTCTCCATGCTGAAACGGAAGAACAAGACGCCGACGGTCATCGGGGTCACGGTTTCCATGACGCTCTGTTATCTTGTGCAGTTCCTCATCATGATTGCCATACTTTATGGGGAACTCAGTATTGACGCGCCCCGTGACTACTTCAATGCAGTCTTTGAAACCATACAAAGCACCATGCAGACTACTGTTGATCAGGCGGTGCAGATTGCCCAGAACGGACAGGACAACGCCTATCTGGAAGCACTGAAAAATCCGGACACCATCCGCACTGCGCTCAACGCCGTCAAATTGTCGATTCCATCGTATCTCGTCATTTTCTTTGAGGTCTTCGGCTATCTTGCCGTGTCCTTTGCGGGAATGCTTTCCCGCATCTTCCGCTGTGAAAAGATATTCCCCCGCGGTTACGGCATCACCGTTTCCAAGGCTGCGGCAGTCGTTTTCATGATCTGCTATATCATTTACTTCTTCTCCCCGATGAGCGCGCCGACAGTTTTCTCCGCCAGTGCCGAAAACCTCGCCATGATCCTCTCCCCCGGCCTGTTCCTCATGGGTCTGCGGTCTCTGAAACGCAAGGCAAAGAATCCCCTGCGGCGTACGGGGTTTATCCTGAATGTCATCATGCTCACAGCGCTTTTGTTCATCTCCCCGGTGATTTCGTTTTTCTTCGTCGTTCTGGACGGTATCGGAGAAATCTTTTTTGAAGACCGCATCCGTCCTGTCTGATTCATCTGATCTGGCCCTATTCCGATTCTGAAAGGAGTCCCATCCTGCATGAAAGTTCCGCAGTTTCTGTCAACGCCTGCCGGTATCAAGCATTTCATCCAGAAAGCGCTCGGCATCCTCGCCATCACAGGACTTGCACTTACCCTGCATTTTTCCGATCATACCGATCCGCTGTATGCAGGTCTTTGCTTTGCTGCACTCTATGCGGCGGCGCTGTATATCAACAGCATGATTTTCCGGTTTTGTTCCTTCAAGATTTCCTCCGCGGCGGATGAAACCGAAACGCCGATCCTGCGCTCCGTGACCCTGGATTTTATTTCCAAGATCTACATGCCGGTCCTCATCTGCGGTGAAGACGGAAAGATCATCTGGTACAACAAAGCCTTATCCGGGCTTTTCCATGCGGGTGAGGTACTGTACGGACGCTATATTGACCAGTTCTGCACGGCGACCGCCGAGGATATCATGAAATCCGAGGAAACCGAAGGACTTGCGGTCGGACTGCTCTCAAATACACACGCACATTTTCACAACCGGCTGTCCTTTGATGAGGAAGAAGAAGCGGTTCCCCGCAATTTCAATGTCAAAGGCTATCCGATCATTGCCGACGAAAAGAAATACTGTCTGACCGTCTGGAACGACCGTGCGGACTTCTATGATTTACAGAAGCGCATGGAGGATTCCGAAGCCGTGGTCGGCTACATCCTCATCGACAATCTGGATGAGCTGCTCCAGTATTTGCAGGAACAGTACCGTCTGGCCTCCGCACAGGTCGAAGATGTTCTCCGCCGCTGGGTGGAAGGCATGAACGGTCTGCTCAAGGAATACGAGCGGAACAAGTATATTGTGGTCTTTGAAGCCAAGCACATCCCTGCTCTCATTGAAAGCCGCTTCTCTGTGATGGATGACATCCGTGAAATCCGTGTCGGTGAAAGCAGTACACCCGTCACCGTTTCTATGGGTCTCTCCCTGAAAAAAGGAACGCTTGCTGAGAAAGAATCCGAAGCGCATGAAGCCCTTGATCTTGCGCTCCAGCGCGGCGGCGACCAGGTCGTATATAAGACGGCAAACGGCATTGAATTCTATGGCGGACGCTCCAAGTCCGTTCAGAAGCGCACCAAAGTCCGCTCCCGTGTCATCGCAGGAGAGTTGGCAAATCTGATTTCTTCCGCTTCCAACGTCCTCATCATGGGACACCGTTTTGCAGACCATGACTCCATCGGTTCCTGCATCGGTATGTACAAGTTCACGGAGTTCTGCGGGGTGACGGCGAATATCGTCATCAACACGGCCGATCCCAACATCCGCATCTGTCTCGACCGCTTCATGAGCCGGGACGACTATGCCGGGGTCTTTGTATCGGGTCCTGCTTCCCTTGATCTGATCACATCGGAAACGCTGCTCATCATCTGCGACGTTTCAAATCCCTCGACCTTTGAATCTCCCGAACTTTATCAGAACGTACAGAACACAGTCATCATCGACCATCGCAGAAAGACAGGCGAGCTTGCTTATAAGCCTGTACTGACCTATATCGAGCCCTCCGCTTCCTCTGCTTCCGAACTGGTCTCGGAGATGCTGGAGCAGAGCCTTCCCCTCGGTGCGCTGCCGAAGGAGGAAGCGGATCTGCTGCTCTCCGGTATTCTTCTGGATACCAACCAGTTCACCAGAAACACCGGCGTCCGCACATTCAGTGCCGCACTCTATCTGCGCAGTGAGGGTGCAAGTCCCGCCGATGCGAAGATGCTGTTCCGCACTTCCCTCGGGGACTTCATGCGGGAAGCAAAATTTGAATCCAATGTCGTTGTCTACCGTGATATCATTGCCATCGCCGTCCGCGACAGCGAAGGTTCTACGGCGGATGACCGGATTGCAGCTGCGAAAGCGGCTGACCGTCTGCTCTCCGTGGACGGAGTTATGGCGTCCTTTGCACTGGTGCGCATTGGCGATGCCAGCATCATTTCTGCACGTTCCCAGGGTGACCTGAACGTGCAGCTCATTCTGGAGCGTCTCAAGGGCGGCGGACACTTTGATGTGGCCGGTGCGCAGATGCGCGGTATTCCCATGCAGACGGCTCTTGAAAAACTGAAAGCAGCGATCGACGCTTACCTTGCGGAGATCGATTCCTGATTTACAAACATTTTAGCAAAGAGAGGTATATCACAATGAAAGTCGTATTATTACAGGATGTCAGAGGTCAGGGCAAAAAGGGCGATCTCATCAACGTATCCGACGGATACGCAAGAAATTTCCTTTTCCCCAAGAACCTTGCCGCCGTTGCCGATGCAAAGGTCATGACTGAACTCAAGACCCAGGAAGAAGCGCGTCTGCACAAGATCGAAGTGGAGAAGCAGCAGGCTACTGAAACCGCAGAAAAGCTGAAAAACGTCTCCGTCAGACTGACCGCTCCCGCCGGTACCGACGGAAGACTGTACGGTTCCATCACAGCAAAGGACATTGCAGAAGGCCTTATGAAGCAGCATAACATCGAAGTAGACAAGCGCAAGCTGGTCGTAAACGAAGCGATCAAGACCTTCGGAACCCACATCATCGACGTCAAGCTGTATCCGCAGATCACGGGCAAAGTAAACGTCGTCGTTACCGAGGCATAAAATCCATTCCACTTTCAAAGGGGCTTAACCGGACATGGCAGAACTGAATGAATCCTTTGCAAGAAAACTCCCCTACTCCCTGGAAGCAGAGCAGTCTGTGCTCGGCTCGATCCTCATCGATCCGGAAAAATTCAATGAAGTAGCGGGGATCATCCGGTCCGACGATTTCTATCTCTCGGATCATCAGGAAATATTTCTTGCGATGCAGAATTGGTATCTGCAGAACCGTCAGATTGACCTTGTGACCCTCATCAACATGATGGTCGCAAGCGGAATTGCGGACGAAACCAAAGCAAAAGAATATATCCGGCTGATCGCCGATATCGTCCCCTCCGCACAGAACGTCCGGGACTATGCCAAGATCGTCAAAGACAAGAGCATGCTGCGTCAGCTGATCGCCGCCTCGGAGGATATCACCGAAACGGCCTACGGCGAACAAGGGGATGTTGTCACCATCCTCGACCATGCGGAGCAGTCGATCTTTGCAATCGCCCAGAACAATGAGACCAAGGGGTTTGTCCACATCAAGGATATCCTTTTGCAGACCTACGATCATCTGCATCAGGTTTCTGTGAATAAGGCAGAGATGCTGGGCACGCCGACGGGATTTTCCGATCTCGACCGGGTACTTGTCGGTATGGGTAAAAGCGACCTTCTTCTGGTCGGTGCCCGTCCCGGTATGGGTAAAACCTCTTTCTGTCTGAATATCGCCTCCAATGTGGCGCTGGCTACCAAAAAGGCGGTATGCGTGTTTTCACTTGAAATGTCCAACGAGCAGCTGGTCTCCCGTATGCTCTCCAGTGAAGCGCTGGTGGATTCCCACGCGCTCCGTTCCGGCGAGATTTCACCGGAGGACTGGATGAAGCTGGCACAGGCATCGGCCAAGCTCTCGGAATGTGATATTTATATTGATGATACCACCGGTATCACCGTCACCGGCATGAAAGCCAAGCTGCGCAGAATCAAGAATCTCGGCTTTGTGGTCATCGACTACTTACAGCTGATGCAGAGTGACAAGCGCATTGACAACCGTGTGCAGGAAGTCGGTGAAATTTCCCGTAATCTGAAAATTCTGGCAAAGGAACTGAATGTTCCCGTCATGGTCTGTGCACAGCTCTCCCGAGGTCCCGAATCCAGAACCGACAAACGGCCTATGCTTTCCGACCTCCGTGACTCCGGTGCCATCGAGCAGGACGCTGACGTCGTACTGTTCTTATTCCGTGACGAATACTATGATAAGACCCCCGAAAAGGCCAATGTCGCGGAGTGCATCATCGCAAAGAACCGTCACGGTTCCACAGGTACCGTGGAAATGGGCTGGCAGGGTCAGTTCACGCGGTTCTATTCCCGCGATATGGACCATGGTCCTGAGGGTGGTGCAGGATGAGTTCCCTGCCACGTGCCTTCCTTTCCTTCTGCTCTGAACACGGACTGACGCGGGAGGGTGCGCATCTTCTGGTGGGATTCTCCGGCGGGGCGGATTCGACTGCCCTGCTTGAAATGCTACATCTTCTGCGGATGACAAAGCAGAATGTGTTTTCCATCTCTGCTCTTCATGTGCATCACGGCATCCGCGGTGCTGAGGCAGACCGGGATCTGCGATTCTGTAAAGACTTCTGTGAAGAACGTCAGATTTCCTTTACAGCGATGCAGATCGACGCGCCGATGCTTGCCAAAGCAAACGGACTGTCTCTGGAAGAAGCGGCGCGGAACGGTCGATATGACTGCTTTTCCCGCCATCTTGATGCACATCCGGAGATTACACATCTTCTGACAGCCCATCACGCGGACGATCAGGCAGAGACGATTCTCTTCCGGCTTCTGCGCGGCACTGCCATCGGCGGGCTGTCCGGGATTCCCGCGGTCCGGGACTTCCGGTGCGGTACAAGAACGGTGACGTTGGCAAGACCGCTTCTCCGTATTTCCAAAGAGGAGCTTTTACAGTTCTGTGAAGAACACGGGCTTTCTTATGTCACCGACAGCTCCAATCTGGAAACCGACTGCACGCGCAACCGCATCCGGCATGAGCTGATGCCGTTGGCAAAGTCTTTCAATCCAGCACTGTCAAAATCGCTTCTGCAGCTTGCGGAGGCCTCTTTGCGGGATGAAGAATACTTTGCAGATGAGATTTCCGCTGTTCTGCCGTATTTTTCCGATATTGATGCGATGCCCCTTGACCGGCTGCGGAAACTGCATCCGGCGCTAACTTCACGGCTTCTGCGGATTCTGACGGAGCGGGCGCTTAAAACACTGCGCGGTACATCCTTTGCTGAGCATCCGATCACCGCGGCACATTTTGATGCGATGCTTGCTCTGATCGGCGATTCCGATAAGCCCGGGAGCACCTATTTGCCCGGCGCGGTTATATTTTCCGTTTTTCCGGCCGGCAACCGGTGTCGTTTTTCAAAGGCTGAAGAAACCATATCTGTCCCATCCGGACAAACGATGGCTCTTACCCCCGGTATTCCGGTTCCCTTTGGCGATGACAGCGTGTGTCTTATCGACGACGGGAGCAGTGGCTGCCGAAAAAATATTGTGCATTTGAAAAATATTTACAAATTCGTTATATCAACCGTCATAAATTCTGATACAATAAAAGAAGGGATTTTTGTCCGCGGACGGACTGACGGCAAAACCGACAGCTATCTCTGCGGAGGCTCGTATAAACGGGCCAAAGATGCGCTCAGTGCACACAAAGTCCCG
>JAKSPR010000102.1 GCA_024404655.1 Clostridia bacterium
GACCGCAACTTTCATTGAGGTCGACTGGGTCTTCTGCATGACCCACGCCATGCGCCAGACACCTCACCGCTTCTATGAGGCAATGGAGCAACTGGAAACTTTTGCAGACAAATATATTGACTTTTGGGAATCCATTGACTGGGAAACAAACGAATCGGTCAATGATCTGCACATGCTCTTCGGCGGATGCTGCTGCCTTGCGGAACTGCAGCAGACATTGAAAGGGAAGCTCTGGTCGGATAAACCTCTGCGCCTTGTGCTTGACAGACGTCCATTTATCTGAAAAAGAAAATCCGAAATTTCATAAACACAGAGAAAACGTCGTCGGGATCATTCCGACGACGTTTTGTGTTCTGTTTGTATTTGTGATCAGGGCTTGCTTACCATGATTGTATCAGAATAAACTTTATAGCCCCGGGCGTCGATGACAACACAGCGATACTGTTTTTCGTAGGTATCAATGTCGACCAGAATCTCTGCGGTATCTTCATTCTTTACCCAGTAGAAGTCGCCAATATCCCACCAGGAGCCGTAGACACCGTTTGCATTCTTGACACGGTACTGCCACTGATACTTGTAGGGCGCTTTGCCGCCGCTGGGGGTAACGGCCAGCTTCGCCTCCGTACCGAGCTTTGCACGGACATCAGTATATCCGGGACGGACAATAACGGTGAGCGGATAATAGGTCCGCGTCAGTTTGATGCCCTTCGTTGCGACCTGGTCACCAAAAGCATCCGTGACGACGCAGCGGTAGTGATACTGGTACTCAAAATCGCGGCTGTCAACCCGGAAGGTAATGGAATCCGACAGCTCATTTTTGGTGCTTGTACCGATATCCATATTGATCCACTTGGTAGCTTCACCGGTCTTCGGGTCAAGATATAGATACTGCCACTGATAGGTATAGGGCGCATGACCGTTTGCTACCTTGACTTCGAGGGTGATCTTGCTGTTCTCAACCGCATCCATATCCTGCGGCTCTTTGGCTATGCTGAACGCAGGACTGATACAGCGCACAGCATTGGAGTAGACCTCTCCGCCCCAATTATCTCTGACAACACAGCGGAACTCATAGTCGCTGTCGATGAAACCGTCGGCCCGAATGTCGAGTGTCTTGGTATTCACACCGGTGATGTCGTTGTTTGTGATGTTTCTCCATGTGCTGCCGCGTGTACGGACCTGCCACTGATAAACATAAGGTGCTTGGCCGCCGGCAATTTCTACTGTGAACTTGGCATGATCATATCTGCTCGCTGCAGTCGCATTGACAGGCTGGGTTTTGATCGACAGGGGATCACCCGTCTGGAAAATGATGCGGGCGGAGGGATTCAGCATACGGTTCAGAATCGCAGCGACTTCACAGCGGGTGATGGTGGTAGTTGGTTTGCAGAGATGCTGAATGGTGTCGGAACCCTGGAGCACACCCGCACGGTACAGTTTGTAGATCGAATTTGCCTGCGGATGGGTCATGAGAACATCCGGAATGGAATTATCCGGAATGCTGTTGACTGGCTTCAATGCATCGGAAGGTAAAGCAGCAGCGAAGATCTTCATGAATCCGGCGCGGGTAGCGTTTTCCGTCAGGACAAACTCTCCGCTGCCGATAATGCCGGAGTTTTCGCAGTAATCAACATAGGGCTCATACCAGGGATCACCGTTTGTCAGGGTGACGGTACCTGTTAAGTATTTCTGCTCCATGACTGCTGCCAGTTTGATAACTTCCACATAAGTGATGGTCGCATAGGGATCGAATTTGGTTGCGCTCTTGCCGTTTATCAGACCGCTTTCATAGGCGACCTTGACGTCATTATAGAACCAGTCGGTAAACTTAACGTCGGTAAACGGAAGTCCTGCAGCAGATGCACTGACGGAGAATGCCGACAGAATCATCGCAATACAGAAAATAAGACTAATAATTCTCTTTTTCATAATGGATGTCTCCTTATCATAAATAACATACATTATAATATTATACTCATTTTTATTTGTTTCGCCCCACCAATATTGTCGGGTTCTGCGGAATCTAACGAAAAAAACAGAAAAAAACCAAAGCCTGCCGGATGGCAGGCTTTGGTTTTATCGCAATTCTGAAAATCAGAACTTCTTGCCGGGAACGTAGGTGGTGTGCAGGTCATGATGAGCCTTGTGGCAGCCGTACTCACCCTTGTAGTAGTTCTCATACAGTTCCTTGACAACAGGGGACTGGTGAGACTTACGGAGAACAGCAGCTTCGTCGGCATCATACAGAGCCTTGGAACGCAGAGCGTGAATATCAACGGTATCACGGACATACTGCGGATGGATCGGCTGACCGCCGCCGGTAACGCAGCCGCCGGGGCAGCCCATGATCTCAACGAAGGTCCAATCAGCTTCACCGGAAGCGATCTTCTTCATGATCTCATTTGCAGCCTTTGCGCCGGATGCAACAGCGACCTTGATGGGCATGCCGTTGATCTCAACAGTAGCTTCCTTGATGGATGCAGCACCGCGGACAGCCTGGAATTCGATTTCCGTGTTGTCCTTGCCGGTCAGCCAGTCGTTAGCAGTTCTGAGAGCTGCTTCCATAACGCCGCCGGTGGTACCGAAGATGACTGCTGCGCCGGTATCTTCACCGAGCGGGCTGTCGAATTCTTCGTCGGGCAGAGCATTGAAGTTCAGACCCTGGCGCTTGATCATACGGGCAAGCTCACGGGTGGTGATAGAAACATCAACGTCCGGAACACCTGCAGCATCTTCATCAGCGCGCTTGATCTCGTACTTCTTAGCGGTACAGGGCATAACACCGACAACAACGATATCCTTTGCATCGAGACCCATCTTTTCAGCGTAGTAGGTCTTGATGATCGCACCGGACATCTGCATCGGGGACTTGCAGGAAGACAGATGAGCGAGCTGATCCGGATAGTACTGCTCGATGAAGCGGACCCAACCGGGAGAGCAGGAGGTGATCATCGGGAGAACACCCTTGTTGTTGATACGGCCGAGGAGCTCGGTAGCTTCCTCAACGATGGTAACGTCGGCACCGAAGTCGATGTCGAATACCTTGTCAGCGCCGAGACGGCGGATTGCAGCGACCATCTTGCCTTCGACATTCTTACCGATCTCACCGCCGAATTCCTCGCCGAGAGCAGCGCGGACAGCAGGAGCGGTCATCATGACGACATGCTTGGACGGATCGTTGATCGCAGCCCAGACCTGTGCGGTATCGTCCTTCTCAGTGAGTGCGCCGGTCGGGCAGACAACAGTACACTGACCGCAGGAGATACAGGGAGTATCATTCAGATTGAGCTTGAATGCCTGACCGATGTGGGTATCAATACCACGGTCATTGGCACCGAGGATACCGACAAACTGCTCACGGCAGACAGCAACACAACGACGGCAGAGAATGCACTTGTTGTTGTCGCGGACCAGGTGAGGAGCGGAATCGTCGATGGCGAATTCAGGCTTGAAGCCCTCGAATTCAGTGCCGGTTACGCCGTAATCGTTGCACAGCTTCTGCAGTTCGCAGTTGGTGGAACGGGGGCAGGACAGACACTTCTTGTCGTGGGTGGAGAGGATCAGTTCCAGCGTGGTCTTGCGGGCCTGCTGAACCTTCTCGGTGTTGGTCTTGATTTCCATGCCTTCGGCAACGGGGTAAACGCAGGCGGTAGCAAGGCCGCGGGCGCCGGTTGCTTCAACGACACAGATACGGCATGCGCCGATTGCATTGATGTCTTTCATGTAGCAGAGGGTCGGAATCTCGACGCCTGCTGCTCTGGCGGCTTCCAGAATCGTGGAGCCCTTCGGCACGCTGACAGCGATACCATTAACTTTGCAATTGATCATATCCATGATTTCGGCTCCTCCTTTATTACTGCTTGGAAATTGCACCGAACTTACAGCCGGAAATACAAGCACCGCACTTCAAGCACTTCTCGGGAAGGATCTTGAGGGAGGGCAGCTTGTGACCGGGAGCAATGTAATCGGTCTTGACGATGGTATCTGCAGGGCAGTTCTTAGCGCACTTACCGCAGCCGATACACTTATCTTTATCAATGGTGAAGGTGAGCAGATGCTTGCAGACACCGGCCGGGCACTTCTTGTCAACAACGTGGGAGACATACTCGTCACGGAAGAACTTGAGGGTAGCCAGAACGGGGTTCGGAGCGGTCTGACCCAGACCACAGAGGGAGTTTGCCTTGATGTAGTTGCAGAGTGCTTCCAGCTTGTCAAGGTCTTCCAGCGTGCCGTTGCCGCGGGTGATCTTGTCGAGCATTTCGAGCAGTCTCTTGGTACCGACACGGCAGGGCGTGCACTTACCGCAGGACTCATCGACAGTGAACTCGAGGAAGAACTTTGCCATATCGACCATACAGTTGTCTTCGTCCATGACGATCAGACCGCCGGAGCCCATCATACAGCCGATAGCAGTCAGGTTGTCATAGTCGACAGCAGTATCCATCAGACGAGCAGGGATACAACCGCCGGAAGGACCACCGGTCTGAGCAGCCTTGAACTTCTTGCCGTTCGGGATGCCGCCGCCGATCTCTTCGATGATCTCACGCAGGGTAGTACCCATGGCGATCTCAACATGGCCGGTGTGCTTGATCTTGCCGCCGAGAGCGAAGACCTTGGTACCCTTGGACTTCTCAGTACCCATGGAAGCGAACCATTCAGCACCGCGGAGGATGATCTGAGGAACGTTTGCAAAGGTTTCGACGTTGTTCTCAACAGTCGGGCATGCGAACAGACCCTTGACAGCAGGGAACGGAGGACGGGGTCTCGGCTCACCGCGGTTACCTTCGATGGAGGTCATCAGAGCGGTTTCCTCGCCGCAGACGAATGCGCCTGCACCGAGACGGATTTCCATATCAAAATCAAAGCCGGAGCCGAGGATGTTCTTACCGAGCATGCCGTTTGCTCTTGCTTCGTCAATGGCGATCTGAAGTCTGGTGACAGCGATCGGATACTCAGCACGGACGTAAACATAACCCTGGGAAGCACCGACTGCGTAGCCGCAGATGGTCATTGCTTCGACGATACAGTGGGGGTCACCTTCAAGGACGGATCTGTCCATGAATGCACCGGGGTCACCTTCATCGGCGTTACAGACGACATACTTCTGGGGACCGTCAGCAATAAAGGACCACTTTCTGCCGGTGGGGAATCCGCCGCCGCCTCTGCCGCGCAGACCGGATTCGAGAATGGTCTGGGTGACTTCCTTGGGCTGCATGGAGGTCAGACACTTTGCAAGAGCCTGATAACCGTCGCGTGCGATGTATTCGTTGATATCTTCGGGGTTGATGACACCGCAGTTACGCAGTGCAACACGGATCTGCTTCTTGTAGAAGTCAGTCTCGTTGTACTTCTTGATGGAACCGTCTTCGAGAACGGTCTCCTTGTAGAGGTACTTGGTAACGATGTTGCCCTTGACGAAATGCTCTTCAACGATCTCGGGAATGTTTTCAGCCTTGATCATGGAGTAGAAGCATCCTTCGGGGTAAACGATCATGATCGGGCCCAGAGCGCAGAGACCGAAGCAGCCGGTACGGACGACCTTGATTTCGTCGGTCATGCCGTGCTTTGCGATTTCAGCATTCAGGGTGTCGATGATGTCCTGGGAGTGGGAGGAGGTACAACCGGTACCGCCGCAGACGAGGACATTTCTCTTATATTTGGACTTAGCGGCAAGAGCAGCATCGCCGGTACGAAGAGCAACTTCGGAAATGGCAGCTTCTCTTACAGCCTGCAGTTCAGCAACTGTTTTCATGTAAGCTATTTCCTCCTTAAAAAATTTAGATGGAGAGCATTATTTACCGTACTTTGCAAGAATCGTAGGAACGTCATCCTTGGTCAGTCTGCCGTAGACTTCTTCGTTGACAGTCAGGACAGGAGCAAGACCGCAGGCACCGATGCAGCGGCAGGCAGTCAGAGAGAACTTGCCGTCGGGCGTGCATTCGTCACCGCCGATACCGAGTTCAGCCTGGAGCTCATCATAGATGTCACCGGAACCCTTGACGTAGCAAGCGGTACCGAGGCATACGGAAATGTTGCAGTCGCCCTTCGGGGAAAGGGAGAACTGAGCATAGAAGGTAGCAACGCCGAAGACCTTCTCCAGCGGAACTTCCATACCTTCTGCGATCATGTTCTGTACTTCGATCGGAAGGTAGCCGTAGACACCCTGCGCTTCCTGCATGACGCCCATCAGACGGCTCTTGTCATGCTTGTTTGCAGCGATGATCTCTTTCAGCTTTGCCTCCTGTTCGGGCGTGCCCCGGAAGGGATTGCTGCTGATTTTCTTTTGCATGGAACATATCCTCCTTGAATATTTGTAATGATGGTATTTCTGAGAAACACCTTGCTGGGTTATGCGTTTTTGATATACCAATCATACCTAATAGTATATCACACTATTCGCCAAACTTCAAGACCTTTTTTCAAATTATGATAAATTTTCGTCAATCTTCCGCTGTTTTCAGTACCAGAAGAACCGCCTTTTTCCATCCATCCCTGAAAGAACGAAGTTTTTTTGGAAAAGCATCCCCAAAAACAAAAAACCTATGGAAAAATACGGACATCTGTGGTATAATAATCAGACATTCCGTAATTTTGCACGGATTTCAAAATGAATGAAATAAGGAAAGGAATCATAGTTCCGTCATGACAGAATCAAAAGGAGTTCTGCATCGCTTCATCGGCGACAGAGCGTTTTACCGGATGGTCATTGCCGTCGCGCTGCCGATCCTCATCCAGAACGGCATCACCAATTTTGTCAGCCTGCTTGACAATATCATGGTCGGCCGTGTCGGTACCGTGGAAATGACCGGCGTAGCCATCGCCAATCAGCTTGTGTTCGTCTTCAATCTCTGTGTCTTCGGTGCTGTATCCGGTGCCGGTATCTTTACCGCACAGTATTTCGGCAAAGGCGATAACCGCGGTGTTGCCCATACCATGCGCTTCAAACTGTATATCACCCTCTTTATCGCTGTGATCGGCACTTTTCTCCCTATCTTCGCCGCAGACCCGATCGTCACTCCCTATCTGCAGCGAGAGGGCGCTCTTGAGGACTCCACGGCCTCCCTGGCGAGCGGTGTGGAGGATGTCCGCCTCATCGCCGTCAGTCTGGTTCCTTTTGTCCTTGTGCAGTGCTATGCAGGTACCCTTCGTGAAACCGGGGAGACCTTTGTTCCCATGCTTGCCGGTATCGTCGCCGTGCTTGTCAATCTTGTCTTCAACTATATTCTCATCTTCGGTCACTTCGGCGCTCCTGCCATGGGAGCTGCCGGTGCGGCTGCTGCCACGGTTCTCTCCCGTTATGTGGAATTTGCCATCATCATCATCTGGGCACATACCCATACAAAGGAAAAGCCTTATATTAAAGAGGTATTCCGTTCCCCGAAGATCCCGGTGCCCCTGACAAAGCAGATCATCATCAAGGGTATGCCGCTGATGATAAACGAAATGCTCTGGTCCATCGGTATCGCCTCCTTGACACAGTGCTATTCCTACCGCGGACTCCACGTTGTTGCCGCGCTCAATATTTCCTCCACGATCACGAATCTGTTCAATGTCGTCAATATGGCCCTCGGTGTTTCCGTCTCCATCATCGTCGGACAGCTCCTCGGTGCAGGACGCATGGAGGAAGCAGTGGAGACCGACCGGAAGCTGATCGCATTCTCCATTGTCAGCTGTGCTGCTGTCGGAGCCGTCGTCTTTATCGCCGCACCGCTGTTCCCGGCAATCTATAATACCACTGCAGATGTCAGATCCCTGGCGGCAAATGCCATCCGGATCTACAGTGTCTATCTGCCCTTCGGTTCCTTCCTCAATACCTGTTATTTCACCCTCCGCTCCGGCGGCAAGACCATTATCACGTTCTTCTTTGACAGTTTCTTTGTCTGCTGCGTTTCTTTCCCGGCGGCGTTTGCTCTGGCGCACTTCACAACAATGCCGATCATCCCGATGTATATCGCGGTTCAGGCACTGGACCTGTTCAAATGTGTGCTCGGCTTTATCCTCGTCAAGAAACGTGTCTGGGTCAACAATATCATTTCCAACGAATAAGAGAGGGAAGACCATGTATCAGGATCTGCATTCTCATACCTACTATTCTTTCTGCGGCAAGGACCGTCCCGAGGACATAGCCGAAACCGCGATCCGCGGCAGCATCACGCTGCTGGGCATCACCGATCATAACTACGGCATCGGCCAGCAGCGCATCGACGTTTACAACCACGGAGCCGACCTTGCCCAGGAGTATTACCGCACCCTCCGCCGCTACTTTGACCACATCAATCTGATAAAGGAAAAATACCGGAACGAAATCACCATCCTACGCGGCATCGAGCTGTGCACCCTCGATACCCACGATTCCCGTGTGCTCCCGCTGCCCAAAGGCGCGGATATCTCCTTTTTTGATTACTGCCTCATCGAAAATCTCGACCATCCCGACAGTGTGACAAAGGGAGACCTCTTTGCTTATACCGAACCTCTCGGCTGCAAAGCGGGCATTGCCCATACCGATCTGTTTGCGTTTCTCAAAGCAAATCATCATGACCCTATGACCTATTTTACCAAAATGAAGGAACGCGGCCTCTTCTGGGAAATGAACGTGAACTCCGATTCCACTCATGGATACCGCGAGCATGAATACGTCAAGCGCTTCTTTGAGGATGCCGAACAGCAGGATATCGTCCGCCGCTCCGGCGTGGAGATTTCCATCGGCTTTGACGGTCATAAGGTCGAGGATTATCTGCCCGACAGGGTAAAAGACTACTGCGATCGTGCGGAATCTCTCGGTTTGCGCCTTGCGTTTTCGTGAAAATACTCTGTCATGAATCACGGATTCCGTCAGGTTTTTTTCGCTTTTTCTCTTGTAAAAGCCATTCTGCTGTGATATAATGACAGATGAAAACATTCTCTTTGAAACGGAGGACTTTTCTATATGAAGGTTTGTCCTAAATGCGGCGTGTCCCAGAAGGATGACAGAAGTACCTGCGTAGAATGCGGCGCTGTGCTCGGAAAGCCTTTGGATGAGGAATCTGCCTATCAGGTTGAGAAAAACC
>JAKSPR010000103.1 GCA_024404655.1 Clostridia bacterium
TATGTATACTTTTTATACAATTATTCTATATTCTTTTTGTCAATTTCGCTGTTTTGACTATTGACTTTTAATGAAACCGGGACTATAATATTAGGTGAAATAAACAAACGGAGGTTATTTATTATGGTAAAAGCAATTGAAATGAAAACTCTCGACGATGCAAAGCGCATCAACCGGATCGCAACCAAATGTCCGTTTGACATCTTTGTGGAATCCCGTTCCATCCGTGTGAACGCAAAGTCTCTGCTGGGTCTGATGATTCTTCTCGGCAAGCAGGATCTTATGCTGGTCGCAAGCGACCGGGCAAACGCAAAGGAATTTGCGAAGCTCACCGAACATCTTTCTGTCGGTGTATAAGGCTTCGGGTGCAGAAGGCACCCTGATCCCAATCATTCCGGGTTTCTGCCGTTTTTCGGCAGAAGCCCTTTTCTTTTTGATCTTTCCGTCTTTTGCCCTTGCTTTTTCTCCGATTTATGTTATAATATACCCATAACATGTATCTTTGACGCCGAAGGAGGAATTGCCTTGACAAAACAAAGAACCACCGAAGAACTCCGCCGCGATTTTCAGATAATCCGGGACAAATACCGTGCCGTTCCCTTTGTACGCATGGATGGAGATATTTCCGATGAAGAGCAGGTAACAAATGTTCTGAACCTCATCAAAAAAGCCGGATACGGCGGAATTTCGCCGATTCCTGTCCTTGACGCGCGGCGCTCTGCTGCTCCGACGACCCCGACACCCGGTACGGAAGAATACTGGAACGCATACGGAAAGCTCCTTGCAAAAGCGAAGAAAATGGGTCTGCAGGTCGTATATTATGACGATGCTGATTTTCCCTCCGGCCGTTATGCAGGACAGGTGATTGCAAAGTATCCCGAAGCTGTCGCCCAAGTCCTTGTCATGCGGGAATATGCCTGCACCGAAGGGGAACTGACGCGCAGAAAGCTGGACACGGACGGTGTCACCATGTCTGTTGTCGCCTACGAAGTGGATACAGGAGAGCTCCTTGACCTGCGGGAGTATGTCATGGACGATATGCTGGTCTGGGATACGCCTGACGGGAACTGGAACATTCTGCAGTTCGTCTGCAAGCCTGTCACGGATTCCGTCTTTGTCAATTTTCTGAACTATGAGGCTTCCCGCCGCTTTGTGGAGTGTGCTTACGAGCCCTTTTGTGAACGCTTTTCCGACATGATCGGCAGCGTCGTGCAGATGTCGTGGTATGACGATTTACAGTATCTGGCACCCAACCGCCGGATGTGGTCTCCGGATTTCAATGAAGTTTTCATGAAAGAATACGGATTTGATCCGGCCCTCTTTTATCCTGCTCTGTTCTTTGATATCCGCGACGGCAAAGAGTACTACACCGCCCATCTCATGCAGTGCCGTGCAAAGATGTTTGCAGACGGATTTTTCAAAGCGGTGGATGACTATGCAAAAGAGCACGGTCTGACGCCTCTCGGTCATGTTTCCGAAAGCAAAACGGCAGCCATCTCCAATCTGTTCGGCGACGCCATGCTGATGCACAAAAACGCGGGAGCTGTGGGACTTGACATGATCCACGCCTATATGTACGGCTTCAACGGCCTGAAAATCGCTGCGTCTGCTGCCAGCAACTTTGAAAAAGAGATCGTTGCCTGCGAAATGTACAAGGGCTATGCACGAATGAACCCGGCGATCCTTTACAAAGAGGCCATGAACGTTTTTGCGCGCGGTGTCAACTTCATCATGCCCGATGTGATGCAGATGTCGGGCGACACCGTATACAATCATGATATTTCCCTGCGGAATCCGGAATACAAAGAAATCCTGCCTGCCTTCAACGACTTTGCAGCCCGCTGTCAGGCGATGCTGCAGGGCGGTTCCCACGTCTGCGATATTGCGATGCTCTATCCCATTGAGTCGCTGCATTCCAAAGTCTACCTTTACGACCAGCAGGAAACCACGTTCCAGTTCCCACCGGTTTTACAGTTTGCGGACTACATGTCCAATATCAACTCCGTCCTCAACTACTGCGGACGTGATCTGACGGTACTCCATCCCGACGTCTTCTGTGAGCGCGGACGGGCGGAAAACGGGATTCTGCATATTGACAACAATCTCAATCCGGAATCCTACCGTATTTTGATACTGCCTGCCATGACGATTATTTCCATCCGCACTCTGCGGCTGGTACGGGAATTCTATCACTGCGGCGGCAAGATCATCGCCACCTCGGCCCTGCCCTTCAAGCTGATGGAGGACGATCCCGCGGCCAAGGCAGAAGCGGCGGAGATCCTCTTTGAGCTGTTCGGCGTCCGGGAGAACGAGGTCAATTACGTCTCCGACTATGAAATGCACAAGAACGAAAACGGCGGCATGGCGATCTATCTCCGTTCCTCCATGACCGACCTTGACGGCACGGAATACGTGGAAGCAAACCGTCTCAACGAAACGCTGTGGCAGTTTGACACGCCTGTTGATATCGTCTTTGAGCATCTGCCCCGCATCGCTCATTCGGGAATCCTTGCGCTGAACCTGATCGCGTTCCGCAACTCCGGTGCCAATATTGAGGGCATCCGCTCCGGCGGTGTCTTCAACTACATCCACAAGCATCATGACGGCTGTGAGGTCTATTATATCTCCAACACCACCGTCAAGGATTATGCGGGCAATATTGTCATCCGCGGCCGGTACAAGGTTGAGGAATGGGATCCTCACACAGGAAAGACAAGAACGCTGGCCGCACGTCCCGGCTATGTGCGTGGATATGCCTATACATCGGTCTCCGAAGCCATAGCACCGGACCATTCTGTCTTCCTTGTCTGTGTTCCGATCTCCGATGAAGGGCTGCAGACGGAAGAAAACACCTTTGAAGATTTTGCGGCACTCCAGAAGTATTACAATACAAAGCAGGGCAAGAAGACGATCTCTTTGAAACCCAAGCTGTTCAACCGTTCATAAGCAGAAAAAGGTCCTCATCTTCCTGGATGAGGACCTGTATTTATTAAAAATGCCCGCCGCGTCCGCCGTGGGAACGGCCGGAGGATGAATGATGGGTGGAACTTCCGCCGCCGGAACGGGAACCGCCGCTGCCGGAGGTCGATTCTCTGGAAACCTTGGACGTGTTCTTATAGAGGAATACATCCCGGGAGTCCGTGACGTTCAGTCTTCTGACGGAATACTGTTCAGCGCTGTCATTGAAGCTGACGGATTTATGAGCGCTCTTCACGATGCTGACGGCAATCAGACCGATGATCCCGCCGAAAAGCAGACTGGTGAACAGGCGTCCTCCATCGTAGAGGGTCGGCTCACGATATGGTTCATAATAGTCTCCGCCGTAGGATCCTCCGCCATAGTAGTCAAGGGGTTCCCCGTCGTAGGCAAGGCCGATCAGATAGTCACATTCCCCGGCAAACTCACGGAAACCACCATAGAAATCACCGGCGGAAAGATAAGATACAAACTGATTTTCGAGGTATTCAAGGCCGTAATCGGTGAACGCGGTGATGGCATAACCGCAGGTGGAAATCCACCATTCCCGCTCGCCCATATCCAGAAGCAGAAGAAGTCCGTCGTATTCCGTGCCGAAGCCGTAGCCCGCGCGGTCATAGATATCATCGGCAAAATCCATGATATCGTAGTAACCGTCCGGAAGATTCGGGACCGTGATGATGACCACGTCCATCTGTCTGCGCTCGGAAATTTCGTCAAGCAGAGCGGTTAAGGATGCGGCATCGCTGTCGGAAAGCAATCCTGCCTGATCGACAAAGCGCGGCAGCGAAGCATTCCCGGCGGACACGGGAATGATCAGAAGTAGCGAAAGAGTGAGTACTGCGGCAAGCAGCGCAAAAAATCTCGGTTTCATGCTGTACGCCCCCTTTACAGATACTGCAGAATCGTCAGCACGGCATACAGGATTAAAGCTGCGGCAGCACTGTAGATCCCGAGATATTTGAAGTAAAGGCCCATATCCACAGGCAGGTCACCGACGAATTTCCCGGTTTGACCGTTCATGGCGAACTGGTATGTTTTGCCGTTCCAGGAGGTATTGAGCAGCCACACCGGATACAGGGCGTAGCGGACCCGGTTGTCACGGAAACGCACGCTGCTGGTCTTGACGGAAACGGAGCCGTAGCCGCCGCAGGTCTGATTCTGCAGAGTTTTTAAGGTCGTATTCCGGATGCGGGTATTGGCGCGCTCCTTGCTCTGCTTGTCGTCCACGTCATACCGTTCGGCAAGATAGCCGGAGAGATAAGAGGACTTGAATTCTTCCGCCTGGGAAAGATCAAAGGGTTCGATGGATTCCATCAGGGCATCTGCCATTTTGGAAGAACCGTCGACGGGGACATCGGCAAAGCTCAGATCGCCGGAGCGATAGAGCGTATAGTGGGAGGTTTCCGTATAGTTATAGCGGGAATCAGACCAGGAACGGGTCTTCGTCGCATTCAGGGCAACATCGGCGTCACACTCAGCGCTGAACAGCCAGAACGGGACATAAACGCCCTTGATCTCGTCGATATGCTGTTCGTCCTTGAAGACCTTCGGAAGCAGTTTCTTGCCCTGCAGGTGCTTCATCAGGCCCTGCTTTGCCGCCTTTTTATCCAGCTTGAAGGGGATGAGAATATCGGGACGCAGTTCTCCTGCCAGGTTGCCCTTGACAACGATATTGTTTCCACAGAGGGGACAGGCTGCCGCCGCTGTGGTCTCTTCCATGATGACCTCGCCGCCGCAGGAGTTGCAGACATAGATGCGCATATTGCCGTCCTCGGTCCAGTGCTCCTGTTCCTCGCCCCAGTGCATTTCGTCGGGTTTATTATAAAGGGTCTGTCCGTCCTCGGACTGCAGGGTCTTTGCGTCAAATTCCGTGTCGCAATAAGGGCATTTCAGCATCTGGGAGGTGCTGTCGAAAGCGACGGAACCGCCGCAGCACGGGCATTTATATTCAAACAGATCCGGCATGTACCACACCATTCCTTTCGTTTTTTGAATAATCCGGACAAACTTTCCGGATATCAAAAAAACGACGTGAGAATCACGTCGTTTCTTGGCGCGCCACGGGGGACTCGAACCCTCGACCTACTGGTTCGTAGCCAGGCACTCTATCCAGCTGAGCTAGTGGCGCATATTCCTTACGGAACAGATATATTATACTACGCATTCCCTGCTTTGTCAAGAGTTTTTTTCAAAAAACTTTCTTTTTGGGAGAAAGCCGAAACCGATCCGGAGCGTATCCATACAGCCGCAAAATTATTTGAAAGATGTACAAAACTTGACAAAACAGGGGGAATCTGTTATACTTTATCTAATAGATATTCCCTCAGAATATTAATCACGGACAATTAAAAAGCAACATAACGAAAGGAAGAATTAATCGTATGCGTCACGTACTGAACCTTGATAAAGAATGGCGTTTTCTCCCCGGAGACGGGGTCATGGAAGCGCAGAAGACCCACTCCGATTCCTATAATTCCTGCAAAGCAGGTCAGGAGCGCGGTATTCCCTCCGTCAACTATGATGACAGCGAGTGGAGAATCATCAACGTCCCCCACGACTATCTGACCGAAACGGAGTTCAAGCCGGAAAATCTGATCTCTCACGGCTACAAAACCCGCCACAATGCGTGGTACAGAAAGAATTTCACCCTGCCCGAAGAATATGCCGGAAAACATCTCCTGCTCTCCTTTGAGGGTATGGCGGTCACCGCCCGCGTTTACTTCAACGGCTCCCTTGCAGGCCGCTCTCACTCCGCTTATGCACCGCTGGATATTGATATCACCGACCGCGCTCATTTCGGTTCAAACACCAATACCCTTGCGGTCTTCATCGACGGTATGACCACGGAAGGCTGGTGGTATGAGGGTGCGGGCATTTACCGTCATGTCAAGCTCTATGTCAAGGACACCGTTCATATCGCCCATGACAGCCAGTTCATCAAGCCCACACTCATCCCCGGCACGGAAAATGACCGGACCGTCCGCTGTGAGATCACGGCGGAAAACTCCGGCTATACGGCAGAAACGGTCTGTGCCCATACCGATATCTATGACGGGGACAAAATCATTGCCTCCTGCGATACGGATGCGGCTGTCTGTGACGCTGACCTGCGCGTGATGCTGGCAACCGACGTCAGAGTCGAAGATCCCGTGCGCTGGGATGTGGATGCGCCGAAGCTCTATCACGCACGCACAACCCTTTTCGTCGACGGCAAGGAAGCGGACACGGTCGAGACCGATTTCGGTTTCCGTACCTTCTCTGTGGATGCTGACAAGGGCTTCTTCTTAAACGGCATGCCCATCAAGCTCAAAGGTACCTGCAACCATCAGGACCATGCAGGCGTGGGTGTCGCAGTTCCCGATTCCATTCAATACTACCGCATCAAGCGTCTGAAAGAGATGGGAACCAATGCCTACCGTTGTGCGCACAATATGCCCGCAAAGGAAATTCTTGACGCCTGCGACCGTCTGGGTATTCTCGTCATGGACGAAAACCGCCGGTTTGATAATCGTCCCGAGGTCATTTCCCATGTGGAAGCCATGGTTAAGCGTGACCGCAACCATCCGTCCGTCGTCTTCTATTCCCTGTTCAATGAAGAACCCCTGCAGGGCACTGCTGAGGGCGGACGCATCTTCCGCCGCATGAAACAGGCAGTTCTGCGTCTCGACAATTCCCGTCTTGTCACGGGTGCCATGAACGGCGGCTACAACGACGCGGAAAGCGCTGCGGCCTTCATGGATATCACCGGTATCAACTACGCTGTACCGGAGGGCGTTCTTGAATACAGAGCGCTTTATCCGAACACTCCTGTTTTCGGCTCCGAGAATAACTCCGCTGTTTCCACCCGCGGATGCTTCAAGACCGATGCGGATGCCCATGTTCTGAACTGCTACGATGATGAGACGGTACCGTGGGGTCAGCTCATCAAGGATACATGGAAATTTACCAGAGAACACGACTGGTTCGGCGGTATCTTCATCTGGACCGGCTTTGACTACCGCGGAGAGCCGACGCCCTACACCTGGCCCTCCATCGGTTCCTCCTTCGGTATCATGGATACCTGCGGCTTCCCCAAAGAGAGTTTCTATTTCAACCGCTCCTGCTTTGTGGACGAACCTGTTCTGCGTCTGATGCCCCACTGGAATCAGAAGCCGGGCGAAGAAGTCCGTGTCATGGCAGCTTCCAACTGTGATGAGATCGAGCTGTTTCTAAACGGCAGATCCCTTGGCAAGAAGCCCTCCGACTGTTGTGCTCCCGCTGAATGGCAGGTTATCTTTGAGCCCGGTGTGCTCTCCGCTGTGGGTTACAGAAACGGAGAGATCGCCGCAAAGACGGAAAACCGCACCGCCGGCAAACCCGCAAAGATTGTCATCGAGGCTGACCGCACAGTCATTTCCAACGACGGTGCTGACACGGTTCCGGTCAATCTTTCCGTCATCGATGAAAACGGCGTCACCTGCGAGACTGCCGACAATCTGCTCCACATTGAAGTGCTCGGTCAGGCGACCCTGCTGGGTGTGGGTAACGGTGATCCCAACGGTCTGGAATCCGATCACGAACCCAGAAGAAGCCTGTTTGCAGGTCACGCGCAGGCGCTGATTCAGTCCCGGGTAGGTGCTGAGAACATCGCTGTCCGTGTCACGGGTGATGGACTGGAAGCAGCTGAACTCGTCTTCACGGTTCAGAACGTCCCGGCACCGGATTATGTCTATGAAAATGCCGTCCGTACCGTCTCCGGCTTCACGGTTACCCAGAAGACCTATGATGAGGAACCCGATGTGCTGATGGAGATTGCGGATAACGATATGAACTCCCTTGAACCCATCTCCTTTGACCGCTGGTCTCTGAGACCCGGCTTCAAATCCGGTTTCCGTTTCTTCCGTGCCTTCTTCACCACCAATGTCAGCGATATTCCGAATGCTCCCGACACCTGCGAGGTCTCCTTCGGTGAGGTATCCGCAAAGCATGTGAAGGTCTATGTAAACGGTATTCTGCTTCATGATGCTGATCACGGAACCGCTCCCCTCTCCGTCTCCTTCCCCTGTGCAAAGGGCAAGCAGAAGAATGAGCTCCGTGTGCTCCTTGAAGCGGAGAACGGTCAGCCTGCCGGCATTCGTTATACCGTTACCTATGGTATGAAATAAAAACATAAGGAGGAATCCCCTATGTTTTTCCCAAATCAGAGCCTTTGTCAGATGTCTCATTTCAAGTCCCGTTCCATTTCCGCGGAGAATTTCACCGGGGAAAAAGGAAAGGGCGGCATGGCAACCGAGGGAACCGGCGCCTCCTGCGCCCGTGATCTCGGTCAGGGCTGGAAGGTCTCCCCGTCTGTTGTCATCGGTCCCGGCGAAACCTTTACCCTTGCCGATATCGAAGGTCCCGGCATGATCCGTCATATCTGGATGGTGGATTCCGGCGGCGTCGGCCGCAGACTTCTGCTCCGGATGTACTGGGACGGCAGCGAAACGCCCTCTGTGGAAACACCCTTCGGCGATTTCTTTGCCTCTGCCGATTATCAGGACTATGTTCCCATGTCCTCTCTCATGGTCTGTGTCGGACCGAAGCGCGGCTTCAACTGCTATTGGGAAATGCCGTTCTACAAGCACTGCAGAATGACGCTGGAAAATACCCATGATGAAGCTGTCACGGTCTATTATCAGATCGACTATGTAATCGGCGAGCTGCCGGAGGGCTGCGGTTATTTCCATGCCCAGTTCCGCCGGGTCAATCCTCTGCCCTACAAGAGCGTCTACACGATCCTCGACGGCGTCAAGGGCAAGGGCCAGTATGTAGGCACCTACCTTTTCTGGGGCGTCAACAACTGCGGCTGGTGGGGCGAAGGCGAGATCAAGTTCTATATCGACGGTGACGATGAATTCCCGACGATCTGCGGCACCGGTACTGAAGACTATTTCGGCGGTGCGTACAACTTTGACGTCGGCGGAAAGTATCAGGAATTCTGCACACCCTATTCCGGCATGTCCAAGGTCGTCCGTCCTGACGGATTATACCGTTCCCAGACGAGATTTTCTCTCTACCGCTGGCATGTCTGC
>JAKSPR010000104.1 GCA_024404655.1 Clostridia bacterium
TTCAATGAATCCCGCGGCTGTACGACCGTCATACACCGCCGCACATGGGGCTACCGTGAAGCCGGTTATCAGGATACCAAAGACTTTGTCCATTTCACAGAACATGAAGTCTGTCTGCGTCAGGATTCCCTTGATGGTCCCCTCGACGAAATATATGGGATGCCTGCCTTTTCCTATGCCGGAATGTATATCGGCTTCCCTTGTCTCTACGCGGAAAATGTGTCATCCCGCAGCACGAAGTTTATGCCGGGAAATACATACCCGCAGCTTGCATACTCGTGGGACGGACACCACTGGCAGCGCAGTCTGCGGCAGTCCTTTCTTCCGGAATATCACGGTCAGCCCTCCCTTTTCTGGCTGACATCCATGCAGACACTGCCGGACGGCAGTCTTGCTCTGTACGGTGCTCACTCCGACGAGCCGCACGGAACGGCTTTCCGTGAAAACAAGACAGGCGTCATTCGTATCTGGACCCTGCGCCGTGACGGATTCATCGGTCTTCAAACAAACGATGATGCAGTGGTCACAACCCGAGAATTTCTGTATCACGGCGGTGATATCCGAATCAATCTGGAAGCATCACACGCCACCTGCGCAATCCTTGACTCTGATGGCCTGAACGGGGATGTCAATGTGTTCGGTGAAGGTCATCCTGTACCCGGATTTGACCATGATGACTGTGTGCCTTTCTCCGGAAACAGTACAGACTGGGTACCGTCCTTTTCCGGCGGAAATCCAGATCGGTTTATCGGGAAAACGGTTCTCATCGAGATCAGGTACAAAAAAGGCACGCTCTGGTCGGTTTCCGGTGATCTCACACCGCTTACCAACACGGAGGCTGCCCGCTTTCGGTTGAAGGGATCTATCTGATATGTATACATGAGAAACGTATAGCCCCAAAACTTCGATATATACGAAGATATCCCAGTCAATCAGAATTTTTCAATAGAAATTTCTATTTTGCACTTGAAAAACCAGGCGTATTCATGTATAATTATCATTGGTTTGGAGTATTTTTCGCTTCAAACCAGACTTTCAGATCCAGACTTATATAAATCAATATTTTAAGGAGAGAATCGATGAAGAAAATGTTCAAACACTCATTGGCAATGCTGATGGTTGTCTGCATGGTTTTTGGCATGATACCCGCTTTGACTGTCAACGCAGTTGATGAATATCGTGCTGATTTCATAGTAGACGGAAAGCTTGCAGAGATTGCCTACACCCAAGACCACAAGGTCAAATTGCCTGAAGGACCTTTCATGGAAGGTTATACTTTCTGGGGCTGGGTCACGGACTGGGTCGAAGCTTTCGATAAAGACGAAGTCGTTACACTGACGGATGATACCAAATTCTATGGTGTCTACGACTACAACTCTTATGATGTTAAACTCAGCACGAGTTCTTCCACGCATGCGACTGTCACAGGTGTTCCCGGAGTAGGAAAATACAATGACGATTTCAAATTTACTGTAACACCTGATGAGGGATACGAGATCGTATCTGTTACAGCAGAATACTGGAGAAATACGATTCCGGTAGGCCTGGTTGATGAAGGAAAGTATTCTTTTGTCATCCCCTCCGGCGACGTTACCATCAAAGTGGTCACGCGCGAAGCAGACAAGTTTGCTGTGAAGGTAGAAAACGGCACTGCCTCTGCAGATGTCAGCCTTCTCGCAGGCGAAACATACACCCTTCCCTCTGCTCTGAACGATTCTGTCACTGTTCCGGAAAACACCGAATGGGCAGGATGGAAAGATGCGGATACTTCTCTTGTCTATGCCGCTGGTGCTGTAATCACAGCGAACAAGGACTATCATTTTGTTCCGGCATTCATTGCTGTTACCGAAAAAGAATATGTCGGTACCTTTTATGCAGACGGTATGATGGTTTCTGTCCTGACGACATCAGGTAAGAACATCACGATGCCTGAAGCTCCCGAAAAGAGCGGATACACCTTTGTATCCTGGGGTTCTGATAATCCCGCAGGTACATACGCTGTCGGTGAGTATGTAACACTTGCAGACAATGCCGTGTTTACTGCCAACTACACTGCTAATGCTTACGATGTAACCCTTGACAGCGCTTCTTCCGCTGATGCATCTGTCACCGGTGTTCCCACAACTGCCGCTGCAGGTGAACAGGTCAAGTTTACCACCTCTGCAGCATACGGCTGTGTCATTACCGGCGTCAGCGTGGTCAATGAACTGACACATGAACTTATCGGTGTCCACACCGCAACCCCGAATGCTGTCAATGGTGCAGAATACTTCTTCACCATGCCCGCCGCTCCCGTATCTGTCAAGGTTGAGACTATGGGAGACGCATTCAATGTTATTTACCTCGATGCTGACGGCGCGTTTATCTCCGGCGAGAAAGTTCCCTATATGGATGCAGCTCATGTTTCAAACTATATCAGCGGTGTCACTGCCGAAAAGGCTGGCTGTCATTTTGCGGGATGGGTTTCTGCTGATACAAAGACACCCGTTACTGTACCCAGTGTGACAGATTCCGATTTCGTTGTAGTCGGAAAGACCTATATTAAGGCTGTTTTTGAAAAAGATGAAGTGGATGTTCTGTTCAAGTCCGCTGAACACGGTACTGTTACGGAACTTTCCACCAATCATACTGCTGAATATCTCCTTGATACGACCGTTTACGGAGATAAGGTATCCTTCTCTGTCGCGCCTGATGCAGGATACAGAGTCGGTACTGTTTCCATTACCGCTGTGAGCCCCGAAGGCGTAAAGACCAAGATCACTCCCACAGTGGTTGGCGATACCTACAGCTTTGTCATTCCTGCCACCTACAAGGCAAACGCAGGAGATGCAAAGGCTTCCGAAGTGGAAGTCTCTGTCAGCTTCTATGAAACTCCTTATTATCTGACAATGGATATTGTCGGTGAGGCAACTGCCAAGATCAATGGTTACAGCTCCTATATGACGGCCGCCGGTGCCGGCAGCACGGTTTCTCTGGAGATCAAACCTGCAGAAGGCTGGAAACTGTCTTCCGTGGTAGTCAACTCCAATACCATTGCTCTTAATGAAATGGTTACTCCCGAAGGCGGTGTATACACCTTTGATATGCCCGCAAACGATGTTTATGTGATGGTAACGCTGGTAAAAACCGGTTATACCCTCGCCACCTACGCCTGCAACTTCTTTGAAGAAGGTCACGGCACGATCACGGTTTCTCCCAAGGCTGACTTCCAGGTCGGCGATGTCATTACCTTTGATGCTGATCCCGATGACGGCTACCGAGTAAATCGTGTCCTCGTTGTGGCCGATGACGGTACGATCATTCCTACAGCATGCCTCGGCACTGAAAAGAACTATGTTGAACACTGGGCATTCACCATGCCCTCAAAGAATGTGACCATCAAAGTTACGTTCAAAGTCAACGGCAGTTCCTACTACACCGACGTTTGCTCCAACTTCTGGTTCTATGATGCAGTCACGTTTGTGACAGACCGCGGATACTTCAAGGGCATTTCCAATGACCTGTTCGCTCCCGATATGATGATGGACCGCGGTATGTTTGTCACGGTTCTCGGTCGTATTGCAGAAATTGACGCAGGCAAGTACGCTGGTTCCAGCGCCTATTCCGATGTCAAGGAAACGAGCTATTACGCGCCTTATGTTGCATGGGCAACCGATATCGGAATCGTCAACGGCTGCGGTGACGGTACTTTCGGTCCGACCACTGCCCTCACCCGTGAAGAAATGACCACCATCATGTACCGCGTCTGCGCATATATCGGATGCGATGTAGATCAGAAGAATGCTGCATTCCTTTCCCGCTATACCGACATGGATCTCTGTGCAGACTGGGCTCGTCCCGCTGTTGAATGGGCTGTCGGTGCAGGACTGATTCAGGGTACCTCCGCAAATACAATTGCACCCGCAAATACGGTAGACAGAGCAACTGTTGCACAGCTTATCATGAACTTCTGTGATAAGATCCTGTTCCGTTAAATCATAATTACCTGAGACGGCAGACGATTTTGGTCTGCCGTCTTTTGATTTGTTCATTACATGTTATAATGAGACCAGTTATAAATGATCGGACAATCTCCATGCCACCCTAATATCTGATATAGAAAGGATTACAACAATGAAAAAGAATTCACTTATTCTGCTTTTCGCGTTTTTATGCCTTTCCTCCTGCGGTGATACTGCTGCCTCGCCAAAAGATACAACAGTTCAGCATACTCCATCTCCGGTTGTTTCGGAAACCGAGACAACAGACGAATTCAACCTGCCGGTTGAGGATTTTGAAGGCTATCAGTTTACCTTTGCTGTCCGCGGAGACGGTTCCGGAACCGGTGCATGGCACTCCACTGACCTTGTTTCTGATGGTCTGAACGGAGAAGTTCTCAACGACGCGGTATTCCACCGCACCTCTTTCATTGAGGAAAAATATAACGTCAAATTTGATGTGATGTGGTGCGGTGAAACATCCATTGCACTTACCGGTTCCGCCATGTCCAAAGTTATCAACCAGACCATTCTTGCAGGTGATGATTGTATCGACACGATTCTCTCTTCCCCCTATGATACCGTTGGCTACATGATCAACGATTTTATCATCGATCTGAAGCAGGTGGAAAATCTGGATCTTACCAATCCATGGTGGGATCAGAACGCAAACGCAAATCTGTCCTTCAATGACCGCATCTATTTCACTACCGGCGAGATCACCATTGTTGACAATAAATGTGCATACAGCATGATCTTTTCCAAGCGCCTTGCTGAGATGTTTGATATTCCATCTCCTTATGACGCAGTTCGCGCCGGCAGCTGGACCATGGACCGTATGATCTCCGATGCAAAGAATGTTGCAGCAGATCTCAACGGTGACGGAAAAATGGATGAATTTGACCGTTATGGATTCTTATCCTGGCAGGATGCCTGCTTTGGTCTGATCCACAGCATGGGCAATACTTTTGGTATTATCAATAAAGCAGGAGAACCTGAGCTTACGTTCTATACCGAGCGTATGATCAACTCCTGGGATAAAATCATCGACTTTGCCAAGAGCGACGGCTTTTTAGCGCTTGCCCCTGATCACAAATTCTTCAAAGCAACGGGCCTTACGACCCTTGAGCAGATCATGGGAAGTTTCCTTGAAAATGACCAGTTCCTTTATGCCTTTGCCATGACCAATGCGATTCTCAGCTTGAGGGACTGCAGCGCTGATTTCGGTATTCTGCCGCTGCCCAAATATGACGAAGCGCAGGAACATTATTATTCCACCTCTCACGGTTACGGCACAACACTGCTGTCGATTCCCGTTATTGCGGAAAACACTGCACGTACCGGTATGATTCTGGAAGCATTTGCGGCAAAGTCCATGGAGCTTGTCACGCCTGCGTTCTATGATTTGACGCTGCACGGCAAGACGGTACGCGATGCGGATTCTGCAGAAATGCTTGACATTATTTACGGCAGCAAGATCTACGATATCGGCTACTTCTTCCAGTGGGGGGATCTGACGAACAAGGTCATGAATGCCTACAACCGCAAGGACATAAATCTTTCCTCCCTTTACGAAAAGTCCGAAAAGAAAGCGCTGAAGGATCTTGAGGACGCTGTTGAAATTTTCAGTGCTCTGCACTGATTTTCGGGGGTATCTGTGATGTGGTATCTTGATATCATGGAAGACAATCTGACGGAGTCGGATCGGAACCGTCTTTCCAAAATCTGGGCTCCGGTCACGGTCGGAGTTCAGCCGGACGATTCCCGCCGCGGTCTCTGCGTCATGCCGGATGGTGAAATCCGTTATTACGGCGTTGAGGGCAAATCCCATTGCTGGGATAAAGACGGAATTTCCGTCTATCTTTCCTCCTATAATGGGCTCGACTGGGCACGGAAAGAAGGACCCGCCGGTTCTGCTCCGGTCATCAATACAGGTACTGTTCAGAACGGAACGCTTGCCATGGGAGCCGCCGCCCGTCTTCCCTGGTCCGGCCGCTATGTTACCGCTGTCAACTTTACGGACGAGGAACGCAGAGGCACATGGGCCATGCTTTCGGATATCGGTCCCGGCGATCCTGCACCTGTAATGGTGAAGATCTGCGATGAGGTCTGTGGGGATTTATTCCAACCTGTTCTGCTTGAAGATCGGAAACGCCTCCTTGTCTCAACCTATGTGAATCAAAATGGAGACTATTTCCCCCGTGTCCTGATCTCGGATGATGACGGTGAACACTGGAAAACAGTTCTCATCAATCCTACCCCCAAACATATCCCTGTTTTTCCGCATCGCGGTATCCGCTGGCAGAATAATGGTTCAGAGCCCAATCTGGCTGAACTGCCGGACGGCAGACTGATGCTGCTCGCCCGTACGTCCCTTGATTATTTCTATGTCTATTATTCCCAAGATCACGGTGACAGTTGGGATGAAGGTTCACCATCCATTTTCCATGGTACGCTGACGACCCCGTATCTTCTGAAGCTTTCGGACGGCCGCGTTATATGTTTCTGGAACAATACCCGTCCGATGGCTGAGCCGGATCATGATAGGACATGGCCGCCTGTCAGTGACTATGTCAAGGAGGGGCGTGGGGAGGATGCCTTTACGAACAGGGATATCGACCACGCGGCGCTCACATCAGACGGCGTCTTCGGGGAAGGCTTCCGTGACGTCGGTCGCAATGAGATCCGCGGTGCTTCCGATTTCCGCGTACGCGGCGGCAGTACCTCTTCTGCAGATAAGAGTGTTCACCAGTTTCAGGCATTGGAACTGCCCATGGGAAAGGTTCTCGTTGCCTACGGGCAGAATTCCATTTCCCGCCGTATGGCTGTCTTTGATGTAAACTGGTTGTATGAAAAATCAAATTCTGAAGATTTCGGGCTTGGTATGGGTCATATCTCCACGCATCTGTTTGTTAAGAGCCTTTCGGATTCCCATCTTGGAAAAGGTTTCAACGGTCACTGTGCATGGAACCGGACAGACGGCGCATTGCTTGTTCCTGATCCTGACTGTACCGGTGGTGAGGTACTCCAGATCTGCCGCGTCAAGGACAGTCGGCTCGTGTCAGACCGTCAGGGCATGGCATGGAATTTCCCTGCAACCAAAAACGGTATACTGAAACTGCAGATCCGCATCGAAGGTTCGGGTGTGCGTGTACGCCTCTGTGACCACTGGATCAATCCGGGAGATGAGTATGTCGGGCTCTATGCAGCCTATGATTTTGAACTTGACGCAAGAAGTCTCCCCACCGGAACATGGTGTGATGTAAAAATTGCCTTTACTGACGGTTATGCCAAAATCTTCACCGGAGACAAACTGCTTTTCCAGGCAGCGCAAAAACTGGATGTGCCCTGCGGTATCTCCTATCTTCATCTGCAGACTATGGCGGAAGAAACTGATTTTCTTGGAACTTTGATCCGCAGAATGGAATTCTGTGCTGAATAATACGCGAAGGGGAAAAAACATGGAACTATATGCGTCGCATTGTGTATTTCCGACACCCGATATATGCAGAACGGCTGAATACTATCAGCAGATGTTGGGATTCAGACGGGTTGATTATCTGAATGCTATGGAAAAACACATTTGTTTATACCGGGACGGTGATGAGTTCATTCTGACGCAGTCAAACGGACAGAAGGTTATACCAAACCATATTTTGTACGGGTATGGCGGGGACGCCTATGTTATCGTAAAAGACCAGTTATCTCTTCAGAAAGAATTTGATGAAAAGGGTGTAAACATCATCAAGCGGCTTCATAAGACCGATTATCATAATCAGGAATTTGTCATTGAAGACATTGATGGTCGATGGATCTATTTTGGCATAAAAGAAGAGTAATTAACAGTTTACTTTGATCCGGGGCAGTATTTAATCCCTGGCAGCTTTAATCAAAGTCTGTCATCACGGAGGAAACGTTATGAAAAATTATTTTACCGAACATTTGCATGTTTATGGAGTTCCGTCTGGGACCCCTTCACGCATTGGGATCTTTTCTGTTACCGTCAATGGCTATCCTCTTGGTCTCATTACTGAACGTAATCTCTGGGAAAAGCCCTGCTCTTTCGGCGTGTTTGATATGGAGCCCGGATATCCTGTCACAGTCTCGATTCAGACAGAAATCCCTTTTGAAACTGCTGCTCTTTATCCATTGTCAGAAGGAGTTTCTCTCACTCGTTCCGGCGACACTCTGACTTATACTGTCGATCACCCGATCAATGCACTGACGCTGGTACTCAATGGTGACTACACCGGTGAGACACTGCATATTTTTTCAAATCCCATCGACCATGATGCTCCGACGGAAAGCAAAGAGAATTTACTGTATGTCGGTCCCGGGTATCACAATTTATCAGCTTTTGGCGGTGCCAAACCGGATCTTCCGTATACAAGTGATGGCACACTGTCCCTGCCCGCAGGTATGACCCTGTATGTTGCGGGGGGTGCCGTCATTGACGGAACTATCATGGTGAATACGGATGATGTCACCATCCGCGGTTCCGGCATTCTCATGAAAGGAGAAGACTGTGCCGCGCAGACGCCGAAATCACTGGGAATTTGTCTTGTCACAGCAGAGGCAAAGCACATTCGCATTGAAAACATCATTTGTCATGCCCACCGCTGGCATAACTGGACGGTTCATTTCTGGCATTCTGAAGACATATCTGTTGACCGTATCAAGATATTCAGCCCTGTTTATGCAAGCACCGACGGTATTGATATCTCCAATTCCTCTCATGTGACCGTAAAGAATTCCTTCATCCGCGCCTGCGATGATGCCGTTGCCATCAAAGGTTTATACGGCTCTGAATATAAGCCGCAGGATTGTCTGCCGATACGTCATATTCATTTTGAGCATTGTGTCCTTTGGAATGACTGCAACAACTGTATGGGTATCGGTGCGGAGACAAGAGCATCTGTGTTTGAGGATATTACGTTCCGGGATATTGATGTGATCTATTCCTATGATGATCGTGACTACCATGAAAAACTCGATGAACGT
>JAKSPR010000105.1 GCA_024404655.1 Clostridia bacterium
GTGCGGTTACGATTCAATGCAGAGAGCGTAGGGCTTTTGAGGAATGCGGGAGTGTCGGAAGAGTTCCGATATTTCGGTTTGGAATCGTCCACGATACGTCCGCCGAAGGCTGCCACCCCGCCGGTGATATCAATGACGGGAAACATGACGCGGTTCCGGAAGATCGGGAACACACGGCCGTTTTTTTCTCTGCAGAGAAATCCTGCAAGCAGTTCTTTGTCGGTATAGCCGAGGCTGTGCATGTGGGGGACGAACAGCTCCGTCCGCAGCCGGAATTCATCCGGTGCAAACCCCAGTCCGAACCGTCTTATGGTGGCATCGGAAAGCCCTCTCGACCGCAGATAGGCAAGGCCCTCTGCGCCCTCCGGGCGTTTCAGCATATCGTGGAAGAACCGCGCCGCATCCCGGTTCATATCAAGGACCCGGTTCTTTTTGACCTCGGATGTCTTTCTTACCGTATCATTCTGCGGCATCTCCATTCCTGCGCGCTTGGCAAGGAACTCCACCGCGCTCATGTAATCGAGGTTTTCCGCTTTCATGACGAAGGAGATCACGTCTCCCCCTGCCCCGCAGCCGAGGCAGTGGAAATTATGCCCCCGCTGGAACACCGTAAAAGACGCTGATTTTTCGTTGTGGAACGGACACAGCCCAACCATGTTGGAGCCCGCGCGTTTCAGCGTGACATAAGAAGAGATGACGTCCTCAATGGTATTGCGGTATTTCAGTTCTTCAATAAAACCTTCCGGCAGCGCCATGGCGTCCTCCTCTCATATAACAATCATTTGAACATTTTGGGAACCTTGAGTTCCGTATAGGTACGGATGGCATAGCGGTCCGTCATACCGGAAATATAGTCGCAGACCCTGCGGTCCACGGGTTCCTCCTCGTACCGGTATTCCCCCGGCATCTTATCGGGATGGGATAAGAAGTATTCGTAAAGTTCTTCCAGTACCCGCTGTGCTTTATCTTCATCCCGCTTGGCTGCGGGATTGAAATAGACATTTTCAAACATGAAGCCGCGCAGAGCCTCGGTCGCTTCCCCGATTTCCGGCTCCATGGTGATCTCATTCTTTCCGAGACTTGCCCGGATGAGGGAAGTCACCATCGTATCAATGCGCGCCTTGTGGGAATCGCCGAGGATCTCCCGGAGTTCCGCCGGTATATCGTCAGCAGAAAGCACCTTTGCCCGGATGGCATCGTCAATATCATGGTTGATATACGCAATGCGGTCGGCATACTTGACAATGCGGCCTTCGAGGGTCGCTGCCAGTGCTTTTCCCGAATGGTGGAGGATGCCGTCACGCACCTCCCATGTAAGATTGAGCCCCTGCCCGCCCCGTTCCAGCCGTTCTACCACCCGCAGGCTCTGCACCGCGTGATGGAAGTCGGGAGAATAGCAGCGCTGCAGTACCGCCTCGCCTGCATGACCGAAGGGCGTATGACCGAGATCATGGCCGAAGGCGATAGCCTCGCAGAGATCTTCATTGAGCGAAAGCGCCCTTGCAGCCGTCCGCGCAATCTGCATGACCTCTACGGTATGGGTCATACGGGTACGGTAGTGATCTTCCTCCGGGGAGAGGAAAACCTGGGTCTTGTGCATCAGGCGGCGGAAGGATTTGCAGTGAATGATGCGGTCCCGGTCCCGCTGGTAGGCGGTGCGGTAAGCACAGGGTTCCTCGGGACGTTCCCTGCCCCGGGTCTCAGCGGATTTCTGGGCGTAAGGAGAAAGCCACGCATTCTCCCGTTCTTCCGTCAGTCTGCGAATGGAGTCATCCTGCATGATCCGGCACCCCTTTCGGTTTTATACATATAAGATACGCAGAAAAGCGCACAAACCCTTTTTGTTTCCGCGAAAATTTCGTGAAAACTCCGGTTTTCTGCGCGATTTTTCTGATATTCGTGTTTTCCAGCGATTTCCCGCGTGGGAATATCGGTTTACGGACGGAGAAAATCGAACCGTTCTCCGCGTTCTTCCAACAGGACCGCGCCGTTGGTCAGCTCGGTCATGGTTTCCGTGAACTTTTTTGTGTTTCCGTCAGCGGAGCGGACCGCCAGTGTCAATGTGACGTCCTGAGCAAACTGGGTATCGTCGATGATCACCCCGAAATCCGGCAGCGCAAAGCGGATCTTTTCATAGTCGGTATAATCGCAGATCAGCTCATATTCGGAAAACCGCTCATAGGTGATGATATGCGCCGCCTCCGCCGCCAGCTTCGCCGCATGGGAATAGGCGCGGACAAGTCCCCCCGTTCCCAGAAGGATTCCGCCGAAATAACGGGTCACAACGATGCAGGCGTCGGTAAAGCCGGTTTTACGGATGATATCCAGCACCGGCATGCCCGCTGTTCCCTGGGGTTCTCCGTCGTCGGAGAAGCGCATGATGTTGTTTTCCTTGATCTGATAGGCATAGACGTTATGTCTGGCATCGGCATGTTTTTTGCGGATCTTTGCAATAAACTCCAGCGCTTCGGCTTCGGTTTTGCAGGGTCTTGCGTAGCCGATGAATTCGGACTTCTTTTCCTCAAAGGAGGCTGTGCCCTCTCCCTCAAGGGTAATATAGTATTCGTCCTGTGCCATTATGCTTTGATATACTGGGCAAACATGCCCTGGGTCTTTGTATCGGCCACAGCACGGACATGGGCACCGTCATCCTGATAATCGGTATCGAGGATGGTGGCAAACTTATAGAGCTGGGCAAGAGCGCCCTGTTTATCGTGGGGGAAGACGAACTCCACTTCCCGTTTGCCGGCCTTTATGACATCATTGAGCATGGAGAGCAGCGCATCCTGTCCGTATCCCGTCACAGCGGAAATCTCTACGGTGTGCGTGCTGTCCGGCACCCCCAGAGGCGCACTGTCCGGGGTACGGAGATCATGCTTATTGAGAACATAGAGGATCGGTTTCTCCCCTGCTCCCAGTTCGTCGATCAGATTTTTCGTGACCTCCAGCTGGGATGCACATTCCGGGTCGGAGGAATCCATGACGATGAGGATGGCATCGGCGTAGACGACTTCCTCCAGGGTGGAGCGGAACGCGCTGACCAGGTGGTGGGGCAGATTGCGGATAAAGCCGACGGTATCGGTGAGCAGAATCTCATCGCCGTCCGGCATGGTGAATTTTCTTGTGGTGGGATCGAGGGTCGCAAACAGCTTATCCTCGGCAAGGATGCCTGCTCCCGTCAACGCATTGAGCAGCGTGGATTTTCCGGCGTTGGTATAACCGGCCACGGCAATTTTGGGAAGTCCGGATTTTTCTCTCTGCTTTCTCTGGGTCTGCCGGGCAGATTCCAGATTGCGGATATCCTCTTCCAGCGCGGCAATGCGGTGTTTTAAGTGCCGCTTGTCGCTTTCAAGTTTGGATTCGCCGGGACCTCTGGTACCGATACCGCCGCCCAGACGCGACATCTCCGCGCCGTGTCCCGCCAGACGCGGGATCGTGTATTTCAGCTGTGCCAGTTCCACCTGCAGTTTACCCTCCGCGCTGGTGGCATGGAGCGCAAAAATATCGAGGATCAGCATGGAGCGGTCAATGACGCGGATATCACCGTCCGCACTCAGTTCGTTTTCCAGATTGCGGATTTGCGCAGGCGTCAGATCGTTATCGAAAATGACAAGACGGATATCGCCGCCCTCGCAGAGGGCTTTCAGTTCCTCCACCTTGCCGGAACCGATACAGGTTCTGGTATCGGGCGTCTCCTTGGCCTGTACCATTCTCGCATAGACAGAGCCGCCTGCCGTGTCGAGCAGCCGTTCCAGCTCGTTCATGGAGATCTCACATTCGTCCTCATCGCGGTCTCTTGTGATCAGCCCCACAAGCACCGCCTGTGCAAGCTCCGGATTTTCTTCTTTGAGTAAATCTTTCATCGCAATACCTCGTTTCTCAATCCTTACGGATATGTTGGGTTATTGTGTGCGGCGGGAAAATAAAAAGGGTGCCGTCGCCTTCCGGCGATTGACACCCATCTTATCGGTGGTAATCAGCACTGCTTACTTTGCAGCCTTTGCAGTCATGCTGAGACGCTTCTTGAACTTGTCGACACGGCCGCCAGCATCGACAAACTTCTGCTTGCCGGTGAAGAACGGATGGCACTTCGAGCAAATTTCAACACGCAAATCACCCTTGGTGGATCTGGTCTTTACGACCTCGCCGCATGCACAGGTAATTGTGCACTCCTTGTATTCGGGATGAATACCCTGCTTCATATCTTTCGCACCTCTTTACATACAAAATCACAGTATCTATATGATACCATACATTTCAGAAAAAATCAAGTCTTTTTTCAAAATTTCTGAAATAATTTATCTTTTTATCGGAGATTGCATAAAGCTCCCGCTCCGGGTCTTGCTTTTTCGCAAAGAATCTGTTATAATAGGCGCAGAAGACCACGAAAAAGGAGCGACATTGCATGAAATTTTCCCGTGAGCAGAAAGAAAACCTCGATATCCGCGACATCTGCGCCTTCTGTGAAAACGCATCCTGCCTGCGGAATGAGGACGAAATGCTGTGCCGGTTCAACGGCGTTGTGTCCGCAGACGGCACCTGCCGGAAATTCCGGTATGATCTTCTGAAAAGGAAACCGGCAAAGAAAAATGCCGCGCTCCCCAAAGTGGAGCTTCCCGACCTTGATGACTGAATATTCCCGCTGCCGGACAAATCATCCGGCAGCGTTTTTTTCAGTCGGTATTTTCTCTTGTGATGTTTTTCAGCCACTTCTTTCTTCTGTAGTGGAGAATGAAGGCCGGCATCTTGACAAACTCATCAAGACACAGAATGAAGTAGACCCACAGCGGCGGCAGTTTCAGAACGAAAGCCGCCAGAAGTCCCACGGGAACGGCATAGACCCACATGGCAAAGAAATCGCAGTAGAGACCGAACCGCACGTCGCCTCCCGCACGGAAGACGCCGCAGACGACCATGGTATTGACGGACTGACCCATGATGTAGTAAGCGGTGATGAACAGCATCACACCGAGATACCCCCGCACCGTGTCGGTGATATTCATATAACGGAGCAGAAACGGACGCACGGCAAGGACCACAAGTCCGCCTGCAAGGGCTGTTCCCATGGCAAGTCCGATCAGACGCTTTGCATAGAGCTCCGCTTCCTTCAGCTTGTTGTCGCCGAGGGCTTTGCCCAAAATAATGCCGCCGGAGGACGCTACGCCGAAACAGACGACGGTACCCAGCGACCGCACCACCGTCGTGATGGAATTTGCCGCCACGATATCATCGGACATGTGACCGAGGATCACGGAATACATGGAAAACGCCAGTCCCCACACCGTATCATTGCCCATTGCCGGAAGCGAATACCGGATGAAATCACGCATGAGCATTTTTCTGCGGGCAAAAAGATCGGTGATATGAAACCGGATGCGTCTGCAAAGGAAGGCAGCATCAAAGAGGCAGAACAGCACCTCCAGTGCACGGGTAGCCGACGTAGCAATAGCAACCCCCGCGATACCCAGTTTCGGAAAAGGTCCCACACCGAAGATGAAGCAGGCATTCAGAATGATATTGACGACCACCGCAGCGCAGTGGACACCGGCACTGATGGTCACGCGCTCCACGCTGCGCATGACACAGAGGTACATGGTAGCAAAGCTCGTGAAGAAGTAACCGGGTGCTACGGCACGGAGATACTGTGCGCCGAGCTCAACCAGATTCGGGATATTTGTGAAGATCCGCATGATCTGTTCCGGGACGAAAAAGGCCGCCGCGGCAAACAGAAAGCCGATGATCATGGAGATACGCAGGGAGAGACCCATGATCTTTTCCACAGTTCTTGTGTCTTTTTTGCCCCAGTACTGGGCGCAGAGCACAGCAGTACCGGAGGACAGTCCGTAGAAGAACATATTGAGGACGAACTGCACCTGCCCCGCAAGAGAAGCCGCGGATATTGCCGACTGCCCCACAAAATTGAGCATGAAAACATCCGCCGAGGACACCGCCGTGTCCATTAAGTTCTGTAAAGCAATCGGCAGCGTCAGAGACGCTGCCATACGGTAAAATTGTTTCTGTTCGCTGTTCATGAACGGTTACTTGGTGATGTTCTCGAAAGCGCTGACAGCGCTTGCACGGGTAGCATCATCGGTAATGATATACATGACAAAATCGCCGGACACGACGCATTCCGCATCGCGCAGCTTCGGAAATTCTTCCTGATTATAACGGCCGTCCCAGATTTCGTTCTGATAGAAGGAAAGATAGTTTTCCACCATTTCTTTCACGGAAGCAACTTCATCTGCACTCCTGGCTTCAAAAATACCGACCTCGTCAATGGAAGACGAGATGGACTGGACAACGACCTTGAAAGCGGCGAAATTCTCCGGGTCAGCCTTGATGAAATTCTTGAGATAGGTGTCCTGTACATCCACCAGCTTATCGGCATCGGGGACGGTATCGCGGACGGCGTTCCAGACTGCATCAAAGGTGACGGGAGCCTTTGGGGTTTCACTTCCCTTTTCGTCGCCCGCGGGCTTGTCGCCGCAGGATGCAAGGCAGATAACGCCGGCAAGCAGCAATGCTGCGATTCGTTTCATGTTTTTCATAGCAGTTCCTTTCTTGATCTTTTCCGATCAGGCACAGGGATGGTTTTTGACATAATCCATGATGGCGGCAAAGCCGAGTTCATTCATGTGCATACCGTCGCCGTTCTGGAAGTTCTCCGGCAGATAACCGTCGGCATTGACCAGCGCGGAATAGGTATTCAGATACGGCAGACCGTAGGCATCGGCGATCTCAACAATCCACTTGTTGGCATCACAGATTTTCTTATTGTTGATGGAATTCTGATTTTCATAGGATTTTGCAATCGGATAGATGGACTGCAGAATCAGCTTCGTATTCGGGGACTTCTTGCGGACGGCCTCAACGACAGTCTGATATTCCGCCGCGAAATAGGCGTCCTCCATGAAGGCAACGCCATTGACACCGAGGGTCATGATGAGATACTCCGGCTTGACGGAAGCGGCAAGATCACCGATGAGCTGCTCTTCCCCGGTCACAGGGTTATAGATGAGGTCCGTCATGGCGCGGAACAGCGCAAGGGTTCCGGAGGTCGGTGTCCAGACCTGGGTGGTATCACGGGAGCCGAAGACCTTATAGGGCTTCATGCCGTAGGTGGTAGAATCGCCGAAGAAGACGAGCTTATCCACATAACCGGCAGGCGCAGTCCCCTCTGCAAGTGCGACTTTTGCAAGCAGCGCGTCATTATATTCCGGGATCACCACAGGCGGATCAACCTTGGGAGGCTCCGGTGCTTTCTCCGTTACCTTTTCCGTGATTTTTTCCGCCACCTTCTCCGTCACTTTTTCGGTGACCTTTTCGGTAACCTTTTCGGTCTTAGGAGGCGTGACGGGGGGTTCAGTCTGCTTTTCCGGCTGGGGCTGATTGCCGGCAGGGGTTGACTCCTCCTGCGTATGGGAGGTCTGCGGGTCATCCGGGGTGATCTCCGCCTCGGTCTGTTTTTCATTTTTCGGCGGGGTATCGGGGTTTTCTGACTGTTTCAGTGCCGATGCAAAGAAAAGCACCATACACAGAATCATGATCAGCGCGGAGATCACGATGATCAGCGCGGCGCCGCTGTCCCTGCTTTTTCTGTATTTCTGTCCTCTTGCCATTTTGATGTTATCCTTTCGTGACCGCATCGGCGTTTTCCGCCTGCGGCTGTCTGATAATCATTTGAATGTCGTAATTCACCTTCTATTATATCACGCCGGGGACGAAAATACAAGTAAATTCCATATTTTTGTTTTATTTACGGCAAAAACTGCCATTTTTGTCAGGATCTCCGCCTCCGGGAGCAGAATTTTTCACCCGCAGCGCTTGCAGACGCGCTCCATTCCGGCCTTCTGCGCATCCTCCGTGGTTCCGGATCTGATATTCTCCGAGCGGGCGAGGGCGGAACAGCTTTCCTTTGTATGCCATACGGAGCCACCGGAAGTCCAGAAAACGACGGCTTCGTCTGTGTTCCCATAGTCTCCCGGGATCGTGCGGTCTGGAATTTCACCGGTCACGGTTTCATCCGGAGATTCCCCGTTTTTCTGTCCGTCGAAGATGGAAAGGAGTGCGGCCGCAACGGCGCGGGAATCATGAATACCGCCGAAGGATTCCGCCAGCGCTGCAAACTGCGGGTCATCAAGGAGGTCTCCCGCCGCAGCAAGATAGGGGTCATTGGTCGGCTCAACAGGTTCTGGTACAGATGTCTCCGCAAGAGAAGAAACCGCCTCCCCTGTCTCTGTTTCATCGGAAACATAGTACCGACCGGGCCGGACAACCACGGCATCCGTGCCGCAGGCAGTAAGGAGCAGAAGCAAGGCAAGAACCATGCAAAGACAGATTCCCGGCAGCAATTTCCCGTTCATACCGGATTTTCCCTCCCCAGTTTCATCATTTTCGACAGTATTATACCAAATCCGACACATAAAATCAAGAGCTTCGGCGCGGGATCTTCTCTGTATGGGAAATTTTTCAAAACATCTTGATTTTTAGGTGAATCCATGTTATAATACTATTGTTCATAATCTTTGCCGGTGTGTTGGAATCGGTAGACGAGGGGGACTCAAAATCCCCAGTCAGCAATGGCGTGCGGGTTCAAGTCCCGCCACCGGCACCATGTAAAAAACGCTTTTGTCTGCCGGACAAAAGCGTTTTTTACAGTGAAATTTGCCCTGCAGGCAAGTGAAACAGCTTCGCTGTGAAATATTTGCTTCGTAAATGTGAAATGTTCGCTTGCGCGAACGTGGGTATTTCAAGAAAGGAGTTCGCTCATGAAACGTATTGTTATCCTGTTTTTATGTTTTCTGCTGTTGTTTCTCCCGGCCTGCTCATCAGGAGAGGATGCGGGTATAGTCGGCTCCTGGAAGATCACAAAATGCGTGGTCAACGGCGAAACGCTGAAAGCCATCAATGAGTATATTTTTTATTTCCACGATGACGGAACCG
>JAKSPR010000106.1 GCA_024404655.1 Clostridia bacterium
CCTCGATAATCTGGGTATCGAGAGGGAACGCGGCATCACCATCAAGGCACGCGCGGTGCACATGCAGTATAAGGCATCCGACGGGGAGACGTATGAACTCAACTTGATCGACACCCCCGGTCATGTCGACTTCAACTATGAGGTCTCCCGCTCTCTGAACGCCTGTGAAGGCGCGATCCTCATCGTCGACGCTACACAGGGCGTTGAGGCACAGACTTTGGCAAACGCTTTTCTCGCCGTCGATAATAATCTGGAGGTTCTCCCCGTCGTCAATAAGATCGACCTTCCTTCTGCGAATGTAGAGAAGACGCAGTCCGAGATTGAGGATATCATCGGTATCCCCGCAGAGGGCTGCCCCGCCATTTCCGCCAAGACCGGCCTTAACATCGGGGACGTGCTGGAGAAGATCGTCACCGATATCCCGGCTCCCAGGGGAGACGAGAACGCACCGCTGAAGGCTCTCATTTTCGATTCGTATTATGATTCTTATCTCGGCGTTGTCGTTTATGTCCGCGTGTTCGACGGACAGCTTCACGCAGGTGATAAGATCCGCATGATGCACACAGGCGCTGTGTTCGACGTCGTTTCCGTCGGTACCATGGAGCCCTTCGGTCTGAACCAAACAGATGTTCTTTCTGCCGGTGACGTCGGCTTCATCACCGCTTCCATCAAGAGCGTGGCGGAGACACGGGTCGGCGATACCGTTACCCTTGCAGAGGGCGGAACACCGGAACCGCTCCCCGGCTTCAAGAAGGCGCAGCCGATGGTCTATTCCGGTATTTATCCGGCGGACAGCTCCCGCTATCCCGATCTCCGTGAGGCGCTGGAAAAACTGCAGCTCAATGACGCTGCTCTGACGTATGAGCCCGAAACCTCTGCAGCGCTGGGCTTCGGCTTCCGCTGCGGATTTCTGGGGCTTCTCCACATGGAGATCATTCAGGAACGTCTGGAACGGGAATTTGACCTTGACCTCATCACCACCGTCCCCAGCGTTATCTATGAGATCACCAAGCGTGGCGGCGAAACCATGATGATCGACAATCCGCTGGACTTCCCATCTCCGGAAGAAATAGAAGTCTCCAAGGAGCCGATCGTCAAAGCGAGCATCATCACGCCCACCGATTATACCGGCAACATCATGCAGCTCTGTCAGGACCGCCGCGGCGAGTTCATTGATATGAAGTATCTCGAAGCTGACCGCGTGGAGCTGCACTATCATCTGCCGCTGAATGAAATCATCTATGACTTCTTTGATGCGCTCAAGAGCCGTTCCCGCGGCTATGCGTCCCTCGACTATGAGCTGCTGGGTTATGAGCCGTCCCGCCTTGTCAAGCTGGATATTCTCTTAAACGGTGATATCGTGGACGCGCTGTCCTTTATCGTCTTTGCGGATAACGCCTACGCAAGAGGCCGCAAGATCGTTGAGAAACTCCGCGACAATATCCCGAGACAGCTCTTTGAGATCCCTGTGCAGGCTGCCATCAGCGGCAAGGTCATTGCACGTGAAACAGTCCGCGCCATGAGAAAAGACGTCCTTGCCAAGTGCTACGGCGGTGATATCACCAGAAAGAAGAAGCTGCTGGAAAAGCAGAAAGAAGGCAAGAAGCGCATGCGCCAGTTCGGTTCCGTCGAGGTTCCGCCGGAGGCGTTCATGGCTGTCCTCAAACTGGATGACGACGAATAAGACCTGTATGATCAAATATCCCTCCTGACCGAACCCGAAAGGAATGGTAATCACTATGGGAAAAAACAAGAATAAGAAAAGCATGGAACCAATGGAACCGGAAATGGCAAAGGAAGCTCCGGTCGCAGCTGCTGCTGACGACATGATAGACGATATCTCCCCGGAGATCGCAGGAACGGCTCCCACGGAAACGCCTGATGAGGATGCGTCCGATGTTTCACGTGAAACAATGCCGCTGATCACGGATGAGGAAACTGACGGAAATGTTTTCGCGGAAGCAACTTCCAACGAAACATCTTCAGAGGAAGCTGTTGAACCCACAGACGACGCGGAAGAAACCGACGAAGCTGCATCGGAGCCCGAAGAAATTTCTTCGTCTGATGTTCCCGCCGGATATCAGAAGCTGGGGCTTTATATCCATATTCCCTTCTGCAAGAGCAAGTGCGCCTACTGCGACTTTTATTCATCGGATAAGGTCGTATGCAAAGGCCGTCATATCCCCGATGAAATGAAGCGCTACTGCACGGCTCTGAAAAACCACATGAAGATCATGTCGGAGCGCACGACGCAGCATAATGTGGACACCGTGTTCATCGGCGGCGGTACGCCCACTGCCCTGCCGCCCAAGCTGCTCCTTGATATCGTCAAGGAGGTCGACCGGGATTTTTATATGGAAGACGGATACGAATTTACCGTCGAGATGAACCCTGCCACCGCCGACAAGAAGCTGCTAAAGCAGCTGCGCAAAGCCGGGGTCAACCGTCTTTCCATAGGGCTCCAGTCCGCGCACAACCATGAGCTTGCTGCGCTCTCCCGTATCCATACGACGGGTGACTTCACCGAGGCCTTCCAGATGGCACGAGAAGCCGGCTTTGACAACATCAACGTGGACGTCGTGTACGGCATCGCGGAGCAGGCCCACGGAACCTTTATGGGGACGCTGGAATTTGTCTGTGCTATGAAGCCGGAGCATATCTCCATGTACAATCTCCGCATCGAGGACGGCACGCCCTTCGGGGAACGGAAACACATGCTCCCTCTGCCCGACGAGGACACCGAGTGCGCCATGTACTTTGACGGCATTGACTATCTCGCCTCCCAGGGATATCATCAGTACGAGATTTCCAATTTTGCAAGAGACGGCTATGAATGCCGGCACAATCTGAAATACTGGCACGGGGAGGAATACATCGGTGTCGGTCCTGCGGCACACTCCTTCTTCAGCGGCACAAGATTCTCCTTCCGCCGTGCGATGGGTCCCTATCTGCAGGCACTGGAAAATCCGAAGGAATCGAAACTCCCGAAGTCTCTGCTGGATGAGAACTACAAGATCGACCGCAAGGAATCGGTGGCGGAATATATCATGCTGCGCCTGCGCCTGTGTGAAGGTATTTCCTCTGCGGATTTTGAAGAAAAGTTCGGCGGCAGCTTTGATGATATCTTTGCAAAGAAGCTGCAGATCTATATTGACAACGGCTTCATGATCCATGAAAACGGACGCTACGCCTTTACCCCCAAGGGCATGTTCGTGTCCAACTATATTCTCGCACGCATCATTCCTTTTGAGCCGAAATACGCAAAGAACAGCGCACATTCGGGCTGATCAGATAACATGCCCGGTGTTTCACATGAAACATTCATAGAAAGGAGGCTCCCCATGCCGAAAAAACGGAAAAAACGGCGTATCTACACCGAAGAAGAACAGGAAGCGGCGAAAGCGGGTCTGAAAAAATCCTTAAAAACCTTCAATTTCCGTCTTGCCATTCTGATGGCTGTGATCTTTCTTGTTCTGACCGTGGGATATTATTATCTGATATGGCGTATGGTCTGGTGGGCGTCTCCTGTACTCTATACGGCGGCGGCGGTCTTATTCCTTGCCTTCTTCTTCGTCAACCGTGGCTTTTCAAGAGAGCCTGTGGACAGACGGGTACTGAATCCGGAATGGTCCGAGGAAAAGAAGGACGCTTTTATCGAGGACGATATCATGCGGAAGGCCTTTGCACGGAAGCTGATGATCCCGCTGGTCCCCCTGCTCCTTCTGGTCGGGGTGGACATCATCGTTGTCGTGCTCCTGCCCATGCTCAAATGATCCCAAACCCAAAGAAAGGAATCCTTTCATGACACTTTCAAAAACGACATTCCGCGATCTGCTCTTTGACGCCTTCCGGGCAAACACGATCATTTCCGAAGCGGAATCCTTCTGCACCGATGGGATTGCAGACAAATTCTTTTCTCTCACGGAAGAGCTGCTCCGCGTGAATGCAATGATGAATCTGACGGCGATCACAGATCCCGGTGAGATCATCGTCAAGCACTATGCAGACTGTGCGGCGGGTACGCATCTCATCCCCATGGGAGCAGACATGGCGGATATCGGTACGGGCGCGGGCTTTCCCTCCCTGCCCTTTGCGATCCTGCGGCCCGATATCACAGTGACGGCGGTGGACAGCACAAAGAAAAAACTGGATTATGTACAGGACTGTGCAAAACTGCTGGGGCTTTCCAATCTGACCGTTCTCCCCGCCCGTGCGGAGCAGCTGGGTCAGATGCCCGAATACAGAGAAGCCTTTGATTTTGTTTCGGCAAGAGCTGTGGCACGGCTGAATGTGCTCTCCGAGTGGTGTCTTCCCCTTGTCAAAAAGGGCGGATATTTCCTTGCTATGAAAGGAAGAGGTGCGGAAGATGAGCTTTCCGAAGCAGGACACGCCATTGATACTCTCGGCGGCATCTCCGAGAAAGCGGAGCTTTTCTCCCTTGTCTATCCCGCATCCATTGCCGAAGCGGAGAACACGGTGCCGGAATCCATGGCGCGGGGACTGATTCTTGTGAAAAAGCGTCAGTTTACGCCGAAGCAATATCCGCGCCCCAATACCCAGATTTCCAAAAAACCGCTGTAAAGCGAACTTTCCCATAGTTTCCGCTGATTTCCCAAGAAAATCACGCCATACGAAAAACGCCGTCGCATGAAAACGTCGGCGCTTTTTCTTTTTCCGTTGCTGTTTTACGTGAAACACAGGGGATGATTCTCTTTTTCTCCTGACACGGTGCGCCAATCTTTTTCTCCGCTTTGCGGTATACTGTCTTCACACAAAAACAGACGGCAGAGCACAAGGGTTTTCCCCGCCCTGTGCAGATTGCCGCCGGAAATGAGAGGACAAAAAGAATTATGGACCATATTTATCCCGGTGTGATGGAACCCATTGAGGAGGTCATCGGCAATCTGATCAGCCTGCCCGGGCGATGTCTCTCCGCGCTTCCCGAGCGGAAGCGGAAGCGTCAGCTTGACGAGCGAGAGGCAGAGATTTCACGGATGGAGCACCTGCTCACCGTGCGCACGGCGGAGCTTTCCGAAAAGGAACTGGATCTCAAGGAACGCAGCGACGCTGGACGCATCTACCGTATTCCTGTCGGTGAGATTCTTCCGAATCCTTATCAGCCGCGGCGGGAGTTTGAAGACCTCGCCCTCTACTCCCTCACCGATTCCGTCAAGCGGCACGGGATTCTCCAGCCTCTGACCGTCCGGCGGGAGAATGCACAGCAGGAAGGGGAGCTTGCCATGTATACCCTGATCTGTGGAGAACGCCGTCTGCGTGCCGCCCTTGCCGCCGGGATGCAGGATGTACCGTGCATCATACTGGAAGCGGACAACCGCCGTGCGGCGGAGCTGGCGCTCATCGAGAATCTACAGAGGGAAAATCTCAACATGTTTGAGCAGGCAGGAGCCATTGCAGCGCTGATGGACATGCACGCGATGACCCAGGAGGAAATCGCCCGCTCTCTTTCCCTTTCCCAATCCTGCATCGCCAACCGCCTGCGGATCTTAAAACTCACGGAGGAGGAACGCAATATCGTCCTTGCAAATCACCTTTCCGAACGCCATGCAAGAGCGGTCCTGCGCATCAAAAACCTTGACGACCGCAAAGAAGCTCTCGGAAAGATCGCATCCGATTCCATGACCGTTTCCCGGGCGGAAGAGTATATCGACACCCTCTGCACCGACCGGGTACCCGCTGTCCTCCGTGTCCCGCCCGTCTGTGAAAATGATTCACCGGAGAAGAAATCCGTCCGCAGAAAGAAAGCAGTCCTCGGTGATCTCCGTCTCTTCTTCAATACCCTCGACCGCGCCGCCTCCGCTCTGCGCGAGGCCGGAATCTCCGCCAAAATCATAAAACACGATGACCCCGACTCCCTCCTCGTCACCGTCCGCATCCCCAAATCCTGACCATTTCCCGACATTTTGTTTCACGTGAAACGTTTTTTTTGAAAAAAACTTCACCCGGTAAGGACGCGAGCCAAGGAGGGTGGAGGATGGGGGATACCGTACACGGCTGCAGGATAAATCCACCGGGAAGGAGGCAGGGAGACTTCGGCGTCTGAGATGCCTCCCTGCCTCCTTCCCCGCAATCTTTGCATGATTTCAGCAGGATTCTCAAAAATTCACACACTTTTCATTGACATAATCCCCTTTCCGTGATAAAATAATACTGAATACATATAAAGTTCCCGGAATACACCACGGAGGAGGATCAGGCATGGCAGAATCTCTTGCCAAAATCATCACCTTCGCCAACCAGAAGGGCGGCGTCGGTAAATCTACATCTGTCGTTAATATAGCCGCATCCCTCGGCGTTCTGGGAAAACGTGTTCTTGTCGTGGATATCGACCCCCAGGGCAATACCACCTCCGGCTTCGGTATCAACAAGAAATCCGTGACCAATACCATCTATGATGTGCTCATCAGCCGCTCCGATGCCCGCAGTGCCATTGTCAGAACCCAGTTTGAAAACATCTCCGTCATCCCCGCCAACATTTCTTTAGCCGGTGCGGAGTTTGAGCTGGTCATGACCGACAACCGCGAGGCGCGTCTGGCAAACGCCATTGCTCCCCTGCGTGAGGACTATGATTTCATCCTCATCGACTGCCCGCCTTCCCTCGGCATCCTCACCATCAACGCCCTCGTTGCGGCCCATGGTCTTGTCATTCCCATGCAGTGCGAATATTATTCCCTCGAAGGTCTTTCGCAGCTCATGATGAGCGTCAAACAGATCAAAAAGCGGTTCAACCCTGCCCTGAATCTCACCGGCATCCTCATCACCATGTATAACGGCCGTCTGAACCTCTCCCAGCAGGTCATGGATGAACTGAAAAAATACTACGCGGGAAAGATCTTTTCCACACCCATTGTGCGGAACGTCAAGCTCTCCGAGGCTCCCAGCTTCGGCATGCCCGTCTGGTACTACGATAAGCGCTCCGCCGGAGCGACACTGTACCACGAGATCGCAAAAGAGCTTCTGGAACGCATCTGATCTTCTTTTACGAAAGGTAACCAAACCGCTATGTCAAAGAAACCGTCACTCGGACGGGGTCTTGATTCCCTTTTCCTTGAAAACAACGAGGATGATACCTCCGGCAGCATCATGATGCTCCGTGTTTCGGAAATCGAACCGAACCCCACACAGCCGAGAAAACATTTTGACCCTGAAGCACTGGCTCAGCTGGCGGATTCCATTGCCCGGCACGGACTGCTGCAGCCCATCGCCGTCAGAGAAACCGACAGTGGATTCTACCAGATCATCGCAGGTGAACGCCGCTGGAGAGCGGCAAAGATGGCAGGTCTCATTGAGATTCCCGCCATCCAGTACGATATGGACGACCGCAAGGCTGCGGAGCTGGCCCTCATCGAGAACCTCCAGCGTGAGGACCTGAACCCCATTGAAGAAGCGCTGGCCTTCCGTTCCCTCATCCGGGACTACGGCATGACCCAGGAGGAAACCGCACAGCAGATCGGCAAGAGCCGTTCGGCCGTGGCAAACTCCATGCGTCTTCTGGAACTCCCCGACGCCGTTGTACAGATGGTCGCCGACGGACGCATCTCCGCCGGACATGCCCGCGCTGTCATGTCCCTGATCAGGCGCGACGATATGGTCCCATTTGCTGAACAGATCATCGAAAAAGAGCTTTCTGTACGGGAAGCCGAGGCCGGAGCCAAGGTCTTGAACGAACGGGCAAAGCAGGAGGAAATCGGCATTCAGCCCGCCCCTCCCGTATCAAGAACCGAGCAGATGGCTGCAAGCTATATCAAGCAGCTGGAACGCCGCGTCACGGAATCCCTCGGAAGACGTTTCCGCATCCTCGATGCGGGTGACGGCAAACCGAAGAAGATCGAGATCACCTACGAGGGCAATGAAGACCTCGAAGCGATCCTCAAGCGCCTCTGCGGAGACGACTTCTTCGACCACATCTGAATCTGACAATTTTTGTTTCACGAAAAACATTACCATACATTCAAGAAAGGTACCAAAGACCCATGATCGACATTAAGTTTTTAAGAGAAAATCCCGAAATCGTCAAGCAGAACATCAAAAACAAGTTCCAGGACCAGAAGCTCCCCCTGGTGGACGAGGTCATCGCTCTTGACGCAGAAAACAGAAAGACCCAGCAGGAAGCAAACGACCTTCGTGCCGACAGAAACCGTTTCTCCAAGGAGATCGGCAACCTGATGCGCCAGGGCAAGAAGGAAGAGGCCGAGGAAATGAAGAAGAAGGTTACGGATGCAGACGCACGCCGTGCAGAGCTGGAAGCAAAAGAAGCGGAGCTTGCTGAAAAGATCCGCTCCATCATGATGGTCATCCCGAACATCATCGACCCCAGCGTTCCGATCGGTCCCGACGACTCCGCCAATGTGGAAGTTGAGCGTTTCGGCGAGCCTGTTGTTCCGGATTTTGAAATTCCCTACCACACCGAGATCATGGAGAGCTTCAACGGCGTCGATATGGACTCCGCAGGCCGCGTCTCCGGCAACGGCTTCTACTATCTGATGGGCGACATCGCGCGTCTGCACGAGGCTGTCCTTGCCTATGCAAGAGACTTCATGATCAATAAGGGCTTCATCTTCTGCATTCCTCCCTTCATGATCCACGGCAACGTCGTGGAAGGCGTTATGAGCCAGACCGATATGGACGCTATGATGTACAAGATTGAGGGCGAAGACCTCTACCTCATCGGTACCAGCGAGCACTCCATGATCGGTAAGTTCATCGACCAGATCATCCCCGAGGAGAATCTTCCCCAGACCCTCACCAGCTATTCTCCCTGCTTCCGCAAGGAGAAGGGTGCCCACGGCATCGAGGAACGCGGCGTCTACCGTATCCATCAGTTTGAGAAGCAGGAGATGATCGTCGTCTGCAAGCCCGAGGATTCCATGGACTGGTACG
>JAKSPR010000107.1 GCA_024404655.1 Clostridia bacterium
AAACATAAGAGCACACTTCTTAAAGGGAACCGTATGGTTCCCTCTCGAAGCCCCCACTTCTTTAAGTGGTGGGTAGTTCACGAATGCAGGATTACTTGACAGAAAATACTGGGTAAAAACCCTTGAAAAAATCATCCATCCCGTACTGACGGGCGGACAGCAGAGAACCCTGCGGCAGAATATGCCGCACATGGATGAGGGGGCATGGCAAAGAGCCAACAAAGACCGTTATGCCATTCTGGAACTTGTCGGCCGGACACTGTGCGGTATTGCACCGTGGCTGGAACGACAGCAGAACGACCCGGAAGAAGAAAAGCTCCGTCTGCAGTACGCTGCCCTTGCCCGTGATACGATCGACGATATCACCGACCCCTCGTCGCCTGATTACGAGCGGTTCTTTGTCCCGATGGAGGAAAACGGAAATAATCCGTTCATTCAGAGCCTGGTGGATGCCGCATTCCTTTCCCATGCCATTCTGCGTGCACCGACAGAGCTTTATGAAAAACTGGACAGCCGCGTGAAGGACAATCTTATCCGCTGCCTGAAAGATTCCCGCCGCTGCCGTCCTCCGCACAATAACTGGCTGCTGTTTTCCGGCATGGTGGAGGCAGCTCTATGCTGTATCGGCGAGGAACCGGATCTTATGCGCGTGGATTACTGCCTTGCCCAGCATGAGCAGTGGTACAAGGGAGACGGTGTCTACGGTGACGGTGCGGCTTTTCACTGGGATTACTACAACAGCTATGTGATCCAGCCGATGATGGTGGACATTGCCAGAACCTTTGCGCCTTACTTCCCGGAGAACGGATACGGGCAGAAACGGATCGAAATGACCGTCAGCCGGGCTACGCGGTATGCGGCCATCCTTGAGCGCATGATCGCACCGGACGGTACCTTCACAGTCATCGGGCGTTCTATCGCCTACCGCACCGGTGCATTTCAGCTGCTGGCGCAGGCAGCGCTGCAGGGAATGCTGCCGCCGGCCGTTTCCCCTGCGCAGGTGCGGAGTGCACTCACCGCCGTTATTCACCGCTGCTTCGACGGCGAAGCCAACTTTGACGGGAACGGGTGGCTGTACATCGGTCTCTGCGGAAACCAGCCGGGACTCGGCGAGGGATATATCTGCACGGGCAGCCTGTACCTCTGCACGACCGGTTTCCTGCCGCTGGGACTTCCCGAAGATGACCCGTTCTGGGACAGTGAGCATGAAGACTGGACTTCCCGTAAAATCTGGTCGGGCGCAGATATGCCCGCTGACCATTCCGTCGGATAAACAGACTCATCAAAAAACTGCAAGTCCCCGCTGTCACAAAACAGCGGGGACTCGTTTGTTATATTTCAGTGCCCTGTTCAGCCTGTCCCGGTCAGTTCAGTCCCTGGAGGCGGAACAGTTTACCCTCTCCGGGACGGAAGGAGACGCGCAGATGGCCGTCTGCGATATCCTCCTGGTTATACTCACCCGTCATCGGGTCAAGGTACTCTACCGCAGTAATGCCGCTGGCCGCATCAAGAGTGAAGGACTGTGTGACGGTTTCTTTATGGGATTTATTGAACAGCATCATGTACGGCTGCGTGCCGTCCTTTGCTTCCATGAAGCTGATAACAAGATCAGCATCTCCGTCAGGACGGATAAAACAGTCCGCAGGCAGTATTTCGACGCCCGTGAGGCTGCCATCGGTATGCCATGCATGAACCGTGTCCAGTCCCATAAGCACATGTCCGATGCCGCGCACTTCCCAGTTGAGGGCAGTAAAGTCGTGCCAGAGTTGTTTATCCATAATGGTGCCGTCACGGTAGATCAGGCTGCGGCTGAAGCCCTCACCATCCTCATCACTCTGACCGGGGCAGACCACGTTGAACCAGCTCAGCGCTTTGAAGCCGTAGGCAAGGTAAGCGTAGACATTCCAGCGCATCTCATCACTGTTCGGCATCCGCATCCCTGTCCATTTGGTAGACTGCGGGAAAGCATGGGTTTTCAATTTGCAGTTTTCGTAAGCGACCGAGCGGACGACCTCCATGTCGGCAAACACGCCGAGGCTGTCTGCATTTTCAAGGAACACATAAAAATCGTGAGACAGCCACCCGATGTTCTCTCTGCCTGCCGCGTCAACGAAACGCTGCACATATTCCCGGTAGGATCCGCCCAGCCATTTTTCTCCGGCATAGCTCGGCAGCAGATTGACGAAGGGATACCGCTTATCATCCGCTCCGCGGAATCTGCGCATGACCTCCCCGACCTTTGGAAGCAGATCTCCGCCCGGTTCATCCATGAGGTGATATCCGATGCAGTGAGCTTTGCCGTCAGCAAGACGAATGCCGTCGCGGTATTCTTCATCCTCAAGGCCGCCCATCATAAAATACACCATGTTGTCAGCAGAGTACTCCGCCTCAACGGTTTCCCAGTCGGGCATGGTTTTCGGATCGGTACCCGGGAAGCCGCCCGGAAAGATATTGAAATTGAGACCTGCATCCGCAAGCTGTTTCGTCTGATACGCAAACGGATCCTTTTTGAAAGAATAGAACGACACCCACGAACCAATGAGCAGATCGTCAGCTGTCACAGTACGTTGCCGGAGTGCCTCCCGGTACTGTGCGATTTTTTCCTCACGGGATGTTTCCTGTTGATTCTGACACACATTCATTGTCTTTTTTCCTTTCTCTCTATGTAACAGTTTTACTGCTGCTTCGCGGATTCATGGCATGGCGGATATGCGTTTTCTGTCAGAGGAGTGTTATGGGCAGTCCGATCGCGGCAGCACCGATACAGCGTTCCAGATGACCGATGCCATCTCCTCTGACACCGTCAAAGAGCATGATCAGATGGTCTTTATCCAGCCGTTTCACCGAAGGCATGCCAATTGCACCATGCGCCCAGGAGTTCTTCGACGCATCCATGACGATCGCTTTATTCTTGGGATCCCAGTGCTTAATATCACGGGACCAGTAGACCCATATTGAATCCGTATAGCTGTTATCCCGGATATGATTGGTAAACAGCCACCAGAGCCCTGTGGACTCCTCAAAGAACAGAGAGGAATTTTCGATATCATCCTCCACCGGCAGGATCGGTTCCGGAGCTTTTTGCCAGAAATGTCCGTCCGCATCGTCATATCTTCCCGTCGCGGAAAGATCGTTCGTATATGCAAGTCCCAGGGAACGCTTTGTAATACCGGAACAGGCCCCGCTGTAGATCATCATGTATCGGCGGCTGTCCGGATCATTTTCATCATAATCCGGGTTTTCAAGTACAACTCCGGGAGATGCTGTCACTTCATCCCATTCACCGGGTCCTCCGAGCGGAAGACTGAGGTGCCCGCCCTTTCCTTCCTCGTGGCTGCGCTGGTGCCATTTGCCTTCCAGCGTATCAGCCCAGGCATACATGGTGGAATAGGCAAAAGCCGGAACCCCCTCGGGAGAACAGTGATCTGCGCCGACATAGAAGAAATGCCAGCGGCTTCCGTCATAAAAGGACCAGGGGGAGCTGGCGGAGCGGAGGTCCTTGTATTCTTCGGGTGTCCCGTCAGGATGATCCAGTACCGACGCCCGAAGTCTCGGCCCCAGTTTCTCCCAGTGGATGTAATCGCGGCTCCGGGCAAGACACGCATTCCAGTAGCTGTCCTCTTTCGCCCCGGGCATAGCACCGTCATAGGAGAGGTATACATAGTCCCTCTCTTCCATCAGGACCGCTTCCCGCATTCCGCCGCCATCCCAGCAGTGCATAGGACCGTTTTCCGTGTCCGGCATCAGGACTATGCCGAGATCTTGAACGTGATCAATGTATTTCATGTGTTCTCCCCTTCCAATCCTCATAATGAAAGCCAGAGGATCCATCCCGCACCGTGCGGGATCATTTGTGTCAATTCTACCATAACAGATGAGATTATGCAATACCCCTGGAAGATCAATGCAGACTATTTTTTCAAAAACCTTGCATTTTTCCGGAAACTTCTGTATCATGGTCAGCCACGAAAAATCACAAATCCCCATCTTCCTTATTCAAGGAGTTCTCCGCTGTCAGCACGACAGCCGGTATCTGCGCCCCTGTATGGGATACCATGATCCTGTCAGGTGACGACTGTACCCGCAGCATCGCATTTGATATCCTGTTCTCTTAATTGACAGAAAACGGCAGCCCTCCGAAATCAGGAGACTGCCGTTTTCATTCTTGCCGGAACTATTTCCGGTAAGACTTAATTACTTGTAAAGATCCTCTGCGATCTGCGCATAGACACCCATGATGCCGTCAATTTCCGCTTCGGTCTTGTTCTTGATGGATGCATACATGGAAGTAACATCCTGCTTGCCGAGCTGCGGGCCGAAGAACTTCTCAATGGTATTATAGAAATCACCGAACCGGAGTGCCATCGAAATATCAATGCTGATATTCTGGAAGATCTTATCGACGATCTCCGCAGACTTTTCGTCACGGGTAGATTTCAGCTGAATGACGTTTTCAAAGACAGCGGGACGGATATAGTCCATACCGTATGCTGCAAGCGCATCGGTCAGAACGCCGGTCATGCGCAGTTCTTCTGCAGGAACTGTGACAGGGATGTTGGGTGCCACATTGACCCACGGCTGGCTGATACAGACGTATTCCTTCTGGCTCTCGTCCTGCTTGGGCATGGGAAGAATGCCGTAGTCATACTTGAAGTCACGGAATTCCGCAAGAACAAAGGAACAGGGATTGAAGAACAGGCAGTTGCCGTTATTGTAGACATAATCGCTGTCGATGTGAGAATTGCCGTCCTTGTAGACACCGAATTCCTGGAATCTGTCAGCCATCTTCTGCATGTAGTCGATCAGTTTGGGATCTTCCATGTTGGAAACGAGCTTGCCGCCGTTGCTCTGAATGAAATTGTATCCTGCACCGAAGACGTAGGACTGTGCACATTCATACAGCATGCCGAGACGGTCGTGATCACCGACAGTACCGTCGCCGTCCGTATCCGCAGCAGCTTCCTTTGCAAGGCGCATCATCTGCTCAATGGTCCAGGTTCCCTTGTTGACCATTTCATACATGTCATCAAGGTTCAGATCTCTTGCCATGTCACGGTTGAACATGATCAGATAGACGGAACCGTAGTAACGGGGAGAGATCGCGCAGGTCACGAAGTAAAGGTCATCGCCGATATAGTAGTCCTTGTTCATCTGCGGCATCCAGTACGGTGCGTCGAGATTGATGCCGTCCACTCGGTTGAGCGCAAAGGTCGCACCCTGACCGGACAGCGTACGGGTGACTTCTGCATGATCACCGAGGATCATGTGATATGCCTGATCACCTGCCATAATGGACTTGAGCAGCGTGTTCGGCAGATTGGATGTGATCGTGTCAACGTCAAATTTCATCGAGACGTTGTACTTCTGTTCAAGATAACGGTCACGGGCATACAGTGCATCGTTGACAACTTCACCGGTGGTCTCCGATGCGTAGTTGATGACGATGGGGTTATTGGAACCTGCAAGTTCATTGGAGGTATAAACGCGGAATTCCTTTCCGCCGAAGTCCTCTGCGGGCAGTGTTTCCGAATAGGTCTTGACAGTTTCTTCCACAGCTTCTGTTGCGGCAGAATTGGTTTCACCGGAAGCCTGTGTATCCACAGCAGGTTTTGCTTCCTCTCCGCAGGAAGCAAGAAGATTCAGAAGAACCAGAGATGTCAGGCATGCGGCAGTGCCGACGCGGATCTTTTTCATGTTTTTTGTGCTCCTTTCAAAAACGGAAATTTCTTTTGTTACGCATACTATTATATAAATTTTTGCGGATTTGTCAAGTACTATCGGGAAAAATACAGTTCGCTGTATCCCCGGAAGAACCATATCCGGCAGTCATCTGTAACGTCCTGTTTCATAAAAACCTGTTTTTCCGGCAAAGAGAATGCACGATTGTCAAATAAGGCTTTACTTTCTGTACCATTTATGTTATAATAACTGTATTCTATCACCGGAGAATTTTGAGGGAAGAGGGGGAAAAGCCGATGATCTCATCAACAAGTCTTCTTTTCTATATCAATGCAGCAATGGAAGCGGTAGCAGTCGTATTTATCTCAACGATTCTGGTCACCAGTCTGGTTCGGAAAAAAGCAGACCGTACCAACCTTCCGTTCTGTTTATTTACGGTCGACCTGATCCTTCTGCTGCTCTGCAATCTGATTTCATGGGTGCTGGACGGTATGCTCGTTTCACCGGATTATCTTCCGGGACTTTATAAACTGGACCTCGTTCTGACAGTATTTGACTTTATGTTTTACTGTATGGCAAGCGTACTGTTTTACAATTACATCCATTCCTTCATTTCGTATGTGAAAAACAGCGGGCAGGAGTATCCTCGTCCCCCAAAGCACGGCATCTTTCATATCTTCATTGATGGAAAAGAACCTGATCCCCCCGTCCCGTCGAGGCATCATCTGGTCCATATCCTCGCGGTCTATACTCTGTGCATGACAATCCTGTTTGCCAGTTCCATGAATAACGAGTGGTTTTACTATTTCCCAGCGGACGGATTGATCGCATACACTTCTGCTTACTGGGTTCTGATCGTTTTCTCAGTTCCTGCTGTCTGGCTGTCGTTCCTGCTGGTTTTCAGAAATATGAAAGTTCTCGGCCGTGTCCAGACAGTGCTGTTTCTCGCTTTTCTGATCCTTCCGGTAATGTTCCTGGTCATTGATCAGCTTTTCAGCCTCTCCATCAGTTACCTGAGCCTTGCTATCATCTCATTTACGATCTATCTCCGTGTTGACGTGGAACAGGACCGTGAGATGGCAGCCCAGGAGGTCCGGATGGTCAAGGGCGAGGCTGAACGCAATGAAATGAAAATGAATCTCATGATGGCGCAGATCCAGCCCCATTTTCTTTACAACACGCTGTCGACCATTGCATACCTGTGCCGCCATGACCCCAAGGAAGCCGAACTGGCGGTCAATGAATTCTCGGACTATCTTTCCGGTAATCTCGACTCCATCAACGCAGTAAATCCTGTACCCTTCGTGACAGAACTCTCCCATGTGGAAAACTACCTGAAGATCCAGAAGCGCCGTTTCCCGGACCGGGTACAGATCGAATATGACATACAGGCGCAGGATTTTGAGATTCCGTCCCTGACGCTGCAGCCCGTTGTCGAAAATGTCATCAAACATGTGGTCGGCAAGCGGCTGGATATGACAACAATATGGATTCAGTCCGGGGAAACAGAGGAAAGCTTTTTTGTTACCGTCCGTGACGACGGTCCCGGTTTTGACGCGACCCGGCAGCCGAACGATGCCCGGCCGCACATCGGTATCATGAGCACCAGAAGCCGCCTCGCCAATATGGTCAACGGTCAGCTGGATATAGAAAGCACGATCGGTGTCGGTACAACCGCCCGCATCATCATCCCCAAGGACAAAGAGGAGAAACAAACATGATAATCATGGTCGCAGACGATGAGATGATCCAGATGGAACATCTCAAAGAAGCAGTCAGTGAAGCTGTACCTGATGGAGAAATAACCGGTTTCACCGATCCGCTCAAAGCACTGGCATGGGCCAAGGATAATATGCCGGAGATTGTCTTTCTGGACATTCAGATGCCGGTGATGGACGGTATTTCGCTTGCCAAGCGGCTCAAGTCGATCAATCCCCGTGTCAATCTTGTTTTCGTGACAGGGTATTATAAGGAATATGTCTTTGAAGCCATGCCCCTGCATTTCAGCGGTTATCTGCAGAAACCCGCCAGCGCTCAGAAAGTGAGACAGGAACTTGAAAATCTGCGCTTTCCGCTGATCCGGGAGGAACCGCAGCACAAACTCAAGGTCAAGTGCTTCGGGGATTTTGAAATCTTCTATGATGATAAGCCCGTCTCCTTCTCCCGTGTCAAATCCAAAGAAATTTTTGCCTATCTTGTAGACCGCAAGGGCGCCAAGGTCAATGGCAACAAAATCTGTGCTGTCGTATATGAAGACGGTGAAAACGAGAGCAGCAATAAGAGCAATCTGCGCTCCTGCGTTGCAGATATCAAGGAAACACTGCACGCTTTAGGTGCAGATGAAGTTCTTGTGAAGGGCTGGGACAGTTATGCTATTGATCCGACCCGCATTGACTGCGACTACTTCGACTGGGAAAAGAACGAACCCTACGCAATCCACGCGTTTCACGGAGAATATATGTCTCAGTACAGCTGGGCCGAAGAGACGCTCGGTTTTCTGATTGGTAAACAGTAATGTTTTCTCAAAACACCCGGTAAAATGATTACCGCGTTTTCAGCCAAATAATATTGGAACGAGGGTATATGCATGACATCGCACGAACGTTTTTTAAGGATGTATCAGCACAGGGAAGCAGACCGTATTCCGATTATTGACAGTCCATGGGCGGGAACCTTTCGCCGCTGGCACACCGAAGGGCTTCCGGAAAACGCAGACTGGACGGCCTACTTTGACATTGACTCACCTGTACACATCGGAGTAGACAACTCTCCGCGATATCAGACAGTGGTTATTGAAGACGCACCAACCTACCAGATTGTTAAAAGCAACTGGGGCGTAACGATGAAACAGTGGAAATATGCAGATTCCACTCCGGAATTTCTTGATTTCACGGTGAAGGATTCAACGGTCTGGAAAGAAGCCAAAGCACGGATGCAGTATGCCGATGACCGTATCAACTGGAAAGCGCTTGCGGAGGAATATCCGAAATGGAAGGCAGCGGGACGGTGGATTATCGGCGATTTCTGGTTCGGCTTTGATGTTACACATTCATGGATGGTCGGAACAGAAAACCTGCTGATTGCCTTATACGAGGAACCCGAATGGTGTATGGACATGTTCGAGACATATCTGAAACTCGACATTGAA
>JAKSPR010000108.1 GCA_024404655.1 Clostridia bacterium
CCGCAGGAGACAGAAGCGGCTGCCGCTGCTGCGATGAGCAAAAGGAAAAGCGCTGTTCTTTTCATAAGTCGGATGCTCCTTTATCGGATCATTATTTTTATTGTAAAAAAAGTATATCACAATGTTCTCCCTATGTCAATAAGGAAAAAAGTGTAAAAAACAGTGTTTTCCTGCAGATTTTCCGAATCTGCTTGCAAAATTGCGGAAATACTGGTATAATAAAGAAAGTCCCAAAATCCCATCATATAAGGAGAACAAAAACTATGGTACAAATCGAAATGGATGACGGCGGCATCATCAAAATTGAACTTGATCCCACCGCTGCTCCCATCACCTGCAAGAATTTTGAAAAGCTCGTTTCCGAGGGCTTCTATGACGGTCTGATCTTCCACCGCGTCATTTCCGGCTTCATGATTCAGGGCGGCGACCCCACCGGCACCGGCATGGGCGGTTCCAAAGAGACCATCAAGGGTGAGTTCCGTGCAAACGGTGTCAAGAACCCCCTGTCCCACAAGCGCGGCGTCATTTCCATGGCACGCACCAACATGCCGAACTCCGCATCCTCTCAGTTCTTTATCTGCCATGCCGATGCGACCTTCCTTGACGGTCAGTATGCGGCATTTGGACATGTCACCGAAGGCATGGAAGTTGTTGACCGCATCGCGTCTGTCCGCACCGACGGTGCAGACCGTCCGATGATTGATATGACGATGAAGAAAGTGACTTTGATTTAAGAATATCAGAATTTTTCCCTCATGCGGCGTGAATTGCGCGGCATGGGGGAATTTTTTATGGGGAGGGACAGGACGGCATGCGAAACATGACAGCATGCGAAACATGCCGGCATGTGAAACATGCCGTTACCTCCCCCGATGTGACAAACACCGGAAATTATGATGAACCAAAAAACAGGAAGCCCGGCGGGCTTCCTGAAATTTTTATGCTTTCGCCGTCAGGCGGATCACGCGGCAGGGGTTTACGGCCTCGGCGGCGGAGCGCTCGCGCTCGTGGCAGGTGAAGACCAGAGCCTGAGCGGCGGGGATGCCGGATTTATCGGGAGCGGTGGCGGAGAACAGGAGGGCGATCATACGGTCGAGGCGTTTATCGTCCAACGTTGCAAAGGCCTCATCAAAGAGCAGCGGCGGCATCTCGCGGCGGAACAGCATTCGGGTCAGGGACATCCGCAGGCTGAGGTAAGCGAGGTCCTGGGTTCCTGCGCTCAGAAAATCCACCGGCATGGCGGGAGCATCACCGGTATCGGCGGAGCGATAGGTGAACTGCTGGCTGCCGTCCATGGCGAAGGCGGTATATTTCTGATCGGAGAGGGTCTGCATCAAGCGGCCGGTGCTGTCCATGAGGCGCGGGGTGATCTCATCGTGCAGCCGTGTGCTGGCGCTCTGCAGTTTTTCCGCGGCAAGGCTGAGAGCGGCGTAGGTCCGGCGCTCATTTTTCAGCCGCTCGTCAAGGGCACCGATCAGATCTGCCAGAATCTTCGGGTCGGCGGCGGGCTGGGGAGCTTCCGTTTCTTCTTCCGGTTCGTCACGGAGCTGTTCGCGGATGGCGGCGAGCTGTTCTTCAAAGGTATGGACGGTCTCCTGCAGGCGGGCGATCTGTGCTTCGGCCTCGTGGGTATCCAGGGCATCGGCGGGCTGACCGTTGAAGGTATCGGCAAGGGCGGATTTTGCTTCTCTCATGGCGTTATACGCCTGCTCGGCGTCCTCTGCATGGATGCCGCAGGTTTCTGCCATGGAAAGCAGTTCCGCATCGCAGACGGCGATCTGACCGTTCATGCGGTCGAGTTCCGAGAGGGTCTTATCAATGCGGTCGGCTGCTTTGCCGATGATCTCGGCATTCAGCTTTTCCGCTGTGATCTTCTGGGTTCCGGGGGGCTGGAGACGGTTGAGCAGCATGGCTGCCTGCCGGACAGCCTCATCATACCGCAGGCGCGCAGAGGAAATGGCGGTGCGGACGCTCTCTTTTTCTTCGCTGTCGTGGTGGAAACGGTCCTCGGAGACCAGGTATTCTTCAAAGAAGTTCTCCAGCTCGTCCTCCGTCTCGCAGTGATAGCGTTCGAGCAGCACATCCAGCTGTCCCACATAGCGGGAACGGAGATAGAACTTCGTTCCGGCAGCGACACAGAGGATGGCGGAAATGAAGATGCACTGTCTTGCGATCTGTGCATTCATGATCAGAAGGAAAATGGTGATGACCACAGCCAGAACGGCGAAGATCATGACGATGACGCCGATGACGGTGGAGACGGAACGTTTGGTGCAGAGACCGTCGGTATGCTTCTGCAGTGCATCCACGCCGCCGTCGACCTCGACCCGGCGCAGAAGGTCTTCCTTGACGTTATCGCGCCGCGCGGAGAATTCCAGCTTCTGTAAGGATTCCTTGCCCTCGGCCTGTTCCCTGGCGGCGGCATTCATATCGTCGGCGCAGAGGTGCAGGGCGGCGGCAAATTCCGTATCCGGGATATAGCCGTTGCGGAACATGGAGGCGGAGAGGGTATCGGCGCGTTTCTTTGCCGAGGCTCTGCGCAGCATCAGTTCATCTGCTCCTGCAAGGTCGGAGACCGTCTGATAGCAGCGGACCTGACCGCAGATCTCGGAGAGCTGGGCAATGCGTTCCTTATCCTCGTCGATGCGCTTTTCACATTCGGCGGCAGCCCGGCGGAGCTCGGCGCTCCTGTTGTCGGCGGGAGATTTTGCGGCGTCAAGGGATGCAGCCAATGCTGTGCGTTCTTTTTCCATTTCATAGATCCGTCCGCGGCGGGCGGCGGGATCATAGAGCTTTTCCCGCTGGGCATTCAGGGTGTCCGCAGCGGCCTGCGGGTCGATTTCCTCGTTTGCCGCAAACAGGATGCGGGAGACGGCGTCCTGTACGGTTCCGGCGCCTACGGCAGTTCCGTTGTCGCCTGCGGTTCCGCCGGCACTGACCTGACGGACGAAGGCGGTGGAGGAAAAGACATCGGCGCTGACGCCGAAGAAGACCTCGCCCGGAACCTCTCCCTCATGGAGAAGCTCGTTTGTGTCAAGGCGGCGGATCTCCGCGTGGCCTGTCACGTCATCGGGGTTGTCCTCTGTGGGTTCCAGCACACGGCTGATGCGGTAGCGCAGGGGAGAGCCGTCCTCATCCCGGACGGTACATTCTAAAGATCCGGCCAGAAGACCGTCGGAGAACGCCAGATACCGTGCGGCGTCCGCCTGATCCTGAAAGCCATAGAACAGAAAACGGATGAAGGTGGCGACGGTCGTCTTACCCGATTCGTTTTCACCTTCGATGATGTTCAGACCCGCATCGAAGGTCATTTCCTCCCGGCGCAGCGCACCGAAGGAGTGTATGTATATCCGGTCGATCACCATGGTGATGAAGTCCTGCCTTTCCGTTTTAGTCCTTGTGTCCCATCGCCTGCAGTCCCAGACGGAGGGCGAGATATGCGGTTTCCCGGTCGTTTTCGGAATCGCTTTCCAGATAGGGTTTCAACTCCCGGTAGAATGCCCCGCGGAGGGTCGGATCGTGTTCCAGCCACGCAAGATCATGATCGCGGGCGGTGCAGTCGCAGAGCTCAAATAAGAAAAACGGCGGGAGCAGCGGACGAAGCGCGTCCTCTGTGAGCAGCATGGCGGCGGGGACCGTACCTGTAAGGGTCAGACGCATGGCAGCGTCACTGTCGTAATTTTTCGGTGCAAGAGCCTGACGGATGGTTTCTGCCGCAGCGGAGAGATCCCGGCAGCCCGTAAGATCCACGGTTTCACACTCCAAATGGCGGCGGGAGAACCGCAGACGGCGGACCGTAAAGGCGGCGGTGCCGTCCTCTTTTTTGGAAAGATCGCCGCAGAAGGCGCCTTTGTAGCCGGTTTCCGTGAAGCTCCGGCCCTCAAGACAGCCTGCATAGCCGAAATAGGTGCCGCCGATGCGGCGGATGCCGTCGGAATTGCGGCGGGAGCCGAGGGCAGCATAGTCAAAGCCCGCGCGGGCAAGCTGTTCTTTGGTGATCACGGCAGCGGTACTGTCTTCTCCCGTGATATCACAGCTGCCGCAGAAGATGTTGAGACGGCTGCGGTCCCGGACACGGAAGCCCTCCAGCGGCTGAAAACCGTTCATCTCGGGTGCAGTATTGGCAAAGCCCCAGACATCGGCGCCGATGTCGTCCAGACGGAAGCAGGCGAGCTGTCCGCTTGTGAAAATATGGACGTTCTGGGGAAAGCGCGTCATCGCATAAATGCCTTCCGGCGTATAGCAGTCATGGCTGCCGGGCGCGATCACGAAATGGCAGGCGGGACAGGCGGCAAATTCCCGCTGCAGAAGCTGCAGCGTCTCCGGTGTCAAAAAGGAATTATGGAAAAGATCTCCCGCGATGAGGACCAGCCGGACGCCGTTTTTGCGGACATACAGGGTCAGTGAGGAAAACACCGCGCGCAGCTCCGCACGGCGGAGGTCGGTCTTGCCGAGATCAGGCAGCGAGAGAGGTGTATCAAGAAGTGCATCAGCACAGTGCAGCAGTCGGATCATGAACGAAAAAACCCCCTGTTTCCGATATCATTCCGTGGGAAATGCGTTTCTGAGTTCGGTCAGCGCCGCCTGCTGGTTGTTGCGGTACAGGCGGTCAAAGGAATAGATAGAGGTGATGGTCTGGTGCAGACCGCCGACGGTCGCAGCGGAAAGCGCGGGATACCCGGACGCAAACATAGCGCTGAAATCGTAGGAGGTACTGCCGAGGATCAGATCAAGCATCTCGATGGTATCGTTGTCGCGTACGCTGTAGAGCAGCGCGTCGTTGACGAAAACATCGTTATAGGCCCCATAGGAGGCGGCAAACAGCGCCTGCAGGATGGTACCGGTCTTTTCCGGTGCCACGGCGACGGCGGGCGCACAGAGAACGGAGAGATCTCCGGTCCCTGAAAAGTAGTTCTTCTGTCCGGCATAGGCCTTCGGCAGAGGAACAATGCCCCAGTCCACGGAAATATCCGCACGGCGGGGGACCGCGGAGAGATCAGCCGCCAGATAGAGCAGCTTTCCGCTGTCAAAGAGCGCATCCGGAGATTGGGATGCATCCGGGGATGTGTTGCCCTTATGGACGGAATTATAGATGAGGTCCGCCATGGTCTGCATGCGCTCCGGGACGACGTTCAGATTCGGTGTCGTATCCTTGCTTGTGACGGCAGGATGGAGACCGGAGGAGCCGAAGACCAGCTGCTCGGCGCGGTCAAGGGAGAAGACACCGAGATTATCGCCGTAGACGCCGTCTGCGGAAGCCATGGCAGTCTTTGCGCCGTCATAGAAGATATCCCAGGTCCATTCTCCGCTCCGTACCAGATCATAGGGAGAGGCAAGGCCGAGTGTGGCTGCCAGCTTTTTGTTGAAGTAAATGCCGTAATAGTTCTCCGGCGCTTCGGTATAGGCACCGGCTGCGCCCCAGATACCGTAGCCTGCGGACATCTGCTGCATGGCTCGCTTGTTGTAATAGGGTGCACTGTAATCTGTAAACGGCAGGGAGCGCATATTCATGAGCAGCCCGTTTTTCTGATACCGGCCCAGATCCTTTGCGGGAATGGCGAAGAAATCCGCCACATACTGGGAATCGGACAGATAGGCGTTATAGACTTCCTTGTAAAGGTCATCTGCGTTATAGGAGAAGGTCAGGATGCGGGCGTTGTACTTGTCCTCGACCCATTTCATGCGTTCCTCGCGGATGGTGTTCATGGTCTCACAGCGGAGGGTCACGCCGTCCGCGTCCATACCGAAGGCGGCACTGCTGTCCGCTGCGGCGATGAGGAAATTCATGCCGCCGAAGTTGTCACGCCGCAGACCTTTCAGATAGCCCTCCGCCTTTGCCTTTTTCTCCGCAATGGAGGCAGGATCGGCGGGGATCGGAGCTTCGTCGTCCTCAGGCGGTGCGATCGTCTCGTCAGGTGCTTCGGTGATGACGGGCGCTTCGGTCACGGGAGCAGTCGTCACGGCTTCCGTCACAGTCTGCCCACCCGGATTTTTATGAATTTCAATGAAGGAACATCCGGATAAAAATGCGCCTGCGGCAGCGGACAACACGATGAGAAACGCTGTCGGAAAATACAGGTGCTTTTTGTTTGATTTCATGTTCTGATATCCTCCCCGATGGGAAAAACACTTGGGTGTGTATGAAAAACGGCTGTATGAAAACAGAGAAAACTCTTTCTTATATTATTATAACGTATTCCCGCAAAAAAATCAATGCGGTTTTCGGGAAATATTCCCCCTTTTATAAAAAATCACTGAAATTTCACTTGACGTGACGACAATACCATGATATAATAACATCAAGCACAATAAGCGGCACTGCCGCTGATCAATGAAAGGAGTTCTCTCAAAATGGAATTCGAGAAAAACAAAAAGTATTTTACCGTAAAGAACAAAGTTACGACGATGATCCTTCCGATCATTATCATCGTCATCGGCGCGATCCTTTTCCTGATCGTCCGCCGTGCAGCTATGATCATCCCCGTTGTTGTCTGCCTTGCAGGTATCATCTGGCTGATCGCAGGTCTTACCACCGGCATGAAGGATGACGATATCGACGCAGCTGTCGCATCCGTTGCAAACACCCTGGAAGCTCACGCATCCGAAAACTTCAAGTTCCCCCGCCGTTATGAGGTCCTGCATCCCAATGTCATCCTCGGCGGCTTCGATTTCACCAGAGAAGAAGAGACCCCCATCAAGCGCGGTTCTGACCTCAAGTACAGAAACGGCTGGTACTGCTCTGTTCTTCTGAACTTCACCAACGACGGTCTCCGTATCGACTCCAGAAAGTTCTCCATCCTCGAGGACAAGAAGGAAGAAGCTATGTACCACTTCAAGTGGGAAGACGTTGAAGGCTCCAAGCTCGAAGAGAAGGAAATCAACGTCAAGACCATCACCGGTGAAGATGCGAAGATCAAGGTTGATGTTCTCCACATCACTATGAAGGATGGCACCGACCTTGCATACTGCGTCAAGAACACCGCCGATGTTGATGAAACCATCGACATGATCTACCGTCAGACCGTCCGCGTCAAGCAGGCCGAACTGAAGGCAAAGGCTGAAGCAGAAGCAAACGCATAAACCATATATGCCACATCCGGGCTGCCGCATCCGTTTGCGGCAGCCCGTTTTTCAAAATATCACCCTGTTTTCATTGGTGCAGGAAAGGAACGGTATACCATGATGATCCCCGATTTCAGAGTACAGGTCAAAGATAAAAACAATTTCAGAATTTTACAGCTCACCGATATGCAGGTCATTGACGCAGAGCAGCGCAGATATCCCGAACGCCTCCGGGATGACGAGGTGGAGCGCTGGCATACATGGCTTGTCGGAAAGAACTGCTACGATCCCATCCGTACCTCCGTTGCAAAGACGAATCCGGATCTGATCATCATCACGGGAGACCTGGTTTATGCCTCCTTTGACGACGCGGGAACGGCTTTTGAAGGAGTCCTTGATTTCATGGACAGCTTCGGGGTTCCGTGGGCTCCGGTGTTCGGCAACCACGAGAACGAAACGGCGAAAGGCATCGACTGGCAGTGCGAGCGGCTGACGCGCGCAAAGAACTGCTTATTTGCAAGAGGAAACGTCACGGGCAACTCCAATTATACCGTCGGCCTTTATGACGGCGATATGCTGCTCCGTGTTCTCTATATGATGGATTCCAACGCCTGCTACGGCGGGGAGGATCCCCATATCGCCCGCCGTACCGGTCCTGCGGAGGATCAGCGTGCGTGGCTCACCGATACCGCAGAAAAACTGGCAGAGCAGGCAGGCGCACCCGTCCCCGGTTTTGTCTGTATGCACATCCCCCCGGCCGACATGATGGACGCTATTGTTGCGGCTGGCTATCAGGATGAAGAACGCGTCCAGTCCAGAGACCAGCAGGGCGGTATTTCCCTCGGCGAAGCGGTTCCGGGCTGCGACCACATTCTGCCCGTCCATACCGAGGGCGACTGCGGCGGCAAGGTCGAATGGCTCCCCGGTCAGCACTGCTCCCCCCGCATGGAAGCGGAGCTTCTCGCCGCTCACGCAGACGGCGTGTTTGCGGGACCTTTCCATAAGATCAACCTGTCCGTTGCCTATCACGGCATCCGCTATACCTGCGGCGTAAAGTGCGGATATTACGACTACCACGAGGACGGCATGCTGGGATGTACGGAGATCACATTGACCGACAGCCTGAAATCCTTCCGCATCCGCCCCATTTACCACGACTGAAACGAAAAACGAGAAAAGAGAGAAACATCCATGGAAACCCAAGTGACAGAAACGAAGAAGACCGAACACGGAGACCGCTGCCCCCATGCAGGCATCTGCGGCGGATGCAGCTATTCCGGCGTGGCATACGAAAAGCAGCTGGAGAAGAAGCACCGCATGCTGTGTGAACTGCTCTCGGATTTCGGAAAAGTCGAGCCCGTTCTCCCCTCCCCGAAGCTGATGAATTACCGGAACAAGGTCATCCGTTCCTTTGCGGAGGACCCGAAGAACCGCGGCAGACTGATCTCCGGCATTTATGCCGCAAGCACCCGCCGCGTCGTCCCCATGGATACCTGCGAGATCGAGGATGAGAGCGCCATGAAAATCCTTGCTTCCGTCAGAGAGATCGCAGGAAAGCAGCATATCCCGGCTTATGACGTCCGCACCGGCCGCGGCGTGCTCCGCCATGCCCTTGTCCGCGCGGGACAGGCAAGCGGGGAGTATCTTCTGACCCTCGTCACGGGAACGCCCATCTTCCCCGGCAGAGGAAATTTTGTCACTGCCCTGAAAAAGGCTCATCCGGAGCTGACGACCATCATCCAGAATGTCAACGGC
>JAKSPR010000109.1 GCA_024404655.1 Clostridia bacterium
CTCTTGCTGCTTCTGCCTGCATCTGCTCTGACGCTCAGCAATGGTGTCGGAAGTTCCGTTTTCGATGAGCTTCCTGCTGAATACAAAAATGCTGAGTTTGTCCATTTCTCCGACTTCTTTGAAGAAGGAAAAACCAACGCGAGAATGGGCACAAACGACGACTTCGGCGGATACGTCTATCTGAAACAGGACGGTCTGGGCGACTACACCATCCCCTTTGAGGTAAAAGAGGACGGTGAGTATCTGTTCGGTGTCGAGATGATGGGCTGGCAGGCCAGTGTCCCGCGTACCACCAATTTCCGCGTGGATGATAGTCCCTGGCTGTACATCTATCGTGATTATGAAGATGACGACCAGTTCCTGCCCGACTTTTTCTACGGTTTTTCAGGCTATCTGACCAAAGGCCAGCATACGGTCACATTGTCTCTTGCCATCGACTTTGATGACTCTACGACGAAATCTCTCTATATGACGGATTTCTATTACGTTCTGAACCCTGTTCAACCGACAGAAGAAGCTCCTGCGGAAGCACTTCCAGAAGACGTCACGGCTGACACGCCCGCCGATGCGCCTGCTGCGGAGCCGGATGCTGCTCCCGCGACGAACGCTCCGACAACGGCTGACGTCGGTGTTGTGGTTGCTGCCGGATGCATGGCACTTTGCGCGGCTGTGATCCTTGTAAAGAAGAATAAGTAAGATAGGTATCTACATAAGAACATGTATCATATGACTGCTGCAGAGAGATCTGCGGCAGTCTTTTTTTCTGCCCTGCTCGTCTTGACAATCGGGGGGAAATGTGGTACGATGAAAGAAAAAGGAACGCAGAAAAACAAAAGGGGCGGATCGGAGGATGAAAATGAAGATGACGCGGCTTGACGAAGCGCTGGAAAGCAGGTTTGCCCTGACATGCAGGGAAGACGGAACGTTCCGCGTGCTTTGTGTTTCGGATTTTCACGCACCGCGGGAAGAACGCTGGGATGCGCGGCTGAAATGGGCATTGGAAGCGCTCATCCGGGAAAACGATCCCGATCTTGTGTACATCGCAGGAGATCTGACGGACGAGGCAGACAGCATGGGCTCGCCGGAGCGGCTTAGGGAATATCTTGCGGATATCATGGCGTACTGTGAAGAAAACCAAATCCCGTGGGCGCATATTCCGGGAAATCACGACAGAGAAGTGAGACTGCCGCCGGAGATTTTTGCGGAATTTCCGCATTGTGTCTCAAAACGCGGAGAGGCGTCTCTGCCGGGTTACGGGACGTATCTTCTGCCCGTTTACAAAAAAGGGGAAGAAAACAAAGGACCCGTCTTCTGTATCTGGGGATTTGATACCCACACCGGGATGGGGGACTATGCGAAGATGCTGGAACTTGCAGAGCCATCGGATCTATACTATCTTCCGACAGGCTTTGACCGGTATGCGGGTCCTGCCTTTGCGCAGTGCCGGTGGTACTGGGAGGTATCTTTGGCGATGGAAGAACGATTCGGGCGGAAAACGCCGGGTATCATGATCCTGCATGCGCCGCTGCCGGAGCATGGGCTGATTCCCGCCAATCCTACCCAGACAGGGATGAAGGGGACCTTCGGCGAGTTTACAGGCTGCGCCTCGATCAACACCGGGTTGTTTGCGGCAGCCTGCGAGCGCGGGGAAATCAAAGAAATTGTCAGCGGGCACGATCATTACAACAACTTCTCCGGGAATCATATGGGTATCACACTTTCGCAGGACGCCAGCCTCGGACACGACGGTTACGGGGATGATGCGATCCGCGGCGGAAGGCTGCTTGTGTTCCAACATGGCACGGTTTCGTCCCGCCATGTGGCTGTGAAGGACTGCTGCTTGGTCGGACAGGAGGAAATGATATGAAGCTGCGGTTCAGAGAGGAAAATGGGCAGGAGCGCTTTTCTGTTCTGGTTGTTCACGGATTTGCGGATGAAAAGAATGCGTGTCTGCGTCTTGGGGCTATGCTTGATGAGGCGGAGCCGGATCTTTTGCTGTTTCTCGGTGACACGGTTCGTGCGCCGGGGACGGATAGGGAGCTGCGGGATGCGCTGGATCGGCTGACGGCTCCTGCCTCGGAGCGGGGGATTCCCTTTGCCTTCTGCTTCGGAGACCGTGATCTGCGGAGCGCCGGAATCGGGTCCGGGGAGATGAGCCGTATCTGGCGGGAGTATCCGCTCTGTGTCAGCGGAAGCGGGGAAAACGGGGTCGATGTATTGACGGTATCGGATGCAGCGGGAGACACGGCTGCTCTGCGGCTCTGGTGCCTTGATTCCCATGAGGAGATCGGCGGCTACGAGGCGGTCTGCGGTTCGCCGACGAAGGCGCGGCTGGCAAAGCCGCTTTACACAAAATACTATATGGACGGCGTACGGTTTTCCCAGACGGTGGAATATGATCGCAGGGAGGAAGTCTTTGCGGCGCAGGAGGGAACACCGGCGGTACCCGGGGTGATGTTCTTCCACACCCCCTGCCCGGAGTTCTCCATCGCTGTGATGAACGCCGTACAGACGATGCTCCGGGGAAATGTAGAAGGTATTGTACGATGTTCCACGGTCAACGGCGGGATTTTCTCTGCGGCAGCGGAGCGACACAATGTGAAAGCCATCGTCTGCGGTCATGACGGCGGAGACTGTTATGCCGCCCGGTACTGCGGAATGGAGCTTGTGAAAACGCCTGCTGTCGGCAGTACCTCCGGGGACGGGATGCTGCTAACTCTGATGAAAAGAGACAGTGCGCTTGAGATTTCCGCAAAGGTGATAACCTCCGACGGCAGGGGAGAGCACTGTCTTCTGCCGCGGTGAGAAATGGAGATATGGGATGAGCAATGCGTTGTTTGATGCGGTTCTTTCGGAAGATGCGCCGATGTACGACTGCGCGGTTATCACGGAACGGGGGACGGAAGTCTGGAAAAACCCGGTTTGCCACAGTCTCAACAACAGCCATTCGGTGACGAAGCTCTTTACGGCGACACTGATCGGGCAGTTATGGGACAAAGGGGAACTATGTCTTGACGACCCTGTGACGAAGTTCTTTTCTGCGGCGGAGATGGGTGTTCCGGCTGACAGCCGCTGGCGGGAGGTCACTGTCCGTGATGCGCTGCAGCACAAAACCGGGATAGAGATTATTCCCCATGAGCTCGATGAGGATGAATCTGCCGCGGTCATCGGTGATGATTTCCTCGGGCATGTATTCTCCCTGCGGATTATGCATGCGCCGGGGACGTTCTACCGGTATTCCGATGAGGCCTATTATCTTTTGGCGAGGATCGCCGCGAAGGTCAGCGGACTTGACGGACTGGCGCTGTACCGGGAGCGGATCATGAAGCCGCTCGATTTCGGCCAGTGGTCTATGGTACTGTGTCCCATGGGATATCCTCTCGGATGCGGGGGATTCTTTGCGCGGAGCGTGGATATTGCAAAGCTGGGATTTGCCTATGCCATGGACGGGGTCTATGCGGGAAAGCAGATCATCTCCCCTGAATGGATCAGACTGGCTATGCAATCGGATTTTGCTCTGCAGAGACACCGGGGGACGGATGTATTTGTGAAGACCGGCTCCCGCGGGCAGATGGCGGCCTTTTCCATGGAGCGGCATGCAGCCTGTGCATGGCACGGATGCTCCTCCCCTGACGATAACGGACGGCGTAATGACCGTCTCCTTGACGGATTTCTTGCATATCTTGATGAATCTGCTCGCTGAAAAAAGACCATTTCAGCCCGGAATACGGACAAAATAAAATATTTCATGAAAATATTCTGAAAGCTATTGCAAAAATCACGGAAATGTTGTATCATATACATGATATCTGTAAACTTGCAGAAGTTGGATATTGAACGAAAATTTATTTACATACGGAGGTTTTTCTCATGGCAGACAGAAAGGTAAGAATTGGTATTATCGGCTGCGGCGGTATCGCAAACGGCAAGCACATGCCTTCCTTAAAGAAGGTCCCGCAGGCAGAAATGGTTGCATTCTGCGATCTCGTCGAAGAAAGAGCAATCAAGGCAGCCAAGGACTACGGTACTCCCGACGCCAAGGTTTATACGGATTATAAGGAGCTTCTCAAGGACGAATCCATCGAAGTCGTTCATGTCCTGACTCCCAACCGCGCTCACAGCTTCATCACTGTTGATGCTCTGAACGCAGGCAAGCATGTTATGTGCGAAAAGCCCATGGCTATCAACTCTGAAGAAGCAATGAAGATGATCAATGCAGCAAAGGCCAACGGCAAGAAGCTGACCATCGGTTATCAGAACCGTCAGAGACCCGATTCCCTGTACCTCAAGCAGGAAGCTGACAACGGCACCTTCGGCGATATCTACTACGCAGAAGCTACCGCTATCCGCCGCCGTGCAGTTCCGACATGGGGCGTTTTCATCAATGAATACGAACAGGGCGGCGGTCCCCTCATCGACATCGGTACTCATGCTCTGGACCTGACCCTCTGGACCATGAACAACTACAAGCCCAAGTACTGTGTCGGTACCACCTACCACAAGCTCAACGATCTCAAGCCCGAAGATCAGGGCAACGCATGGGGTCCCTGGGATTCCTCCAAGTACACCGCTGAAGACTCCGCATTCGGCTTCATCGTCATGGAGAACGGCGCTACCATCATTCTGAGATCCTCCTGGGCAATCAACCTGCTGGATCCCAGAGAAGCAATCACCACCGTTGCCGGCACCAAGGCAGGCGGCGATATGCTGGACGGTGTCCGCATCAACGGTATCGGCAACGGCAGACAGTACACTCTCAAGCCTGACCTGAATGCAGGCGGCGTCGCATTCTACGACGGCGCAGGAAATGAAGATCCGGCTGCAAGAGAAGCAAGACTGTGGATCAACGCCGTCATCAACGACGAAGAGCCCTTTGTCAAGCCCGAGCAGGCATACTGCGTCACCCAGATCCTCGAAGGTATCTACGAGTCTGCGAAGAGCGGCAAGCCCTACTACTTCAACTGATTCAAAACAGAATAAGCACCGGGCGGTGCTGTATCATGCAGCACCGCCTTGTGTAATATATATGATAGACAAGAAAGGATTTTACTACTATGGAACTTGGCGTTCTTACCAATCTTTATGCGTCCAAGACGCTGGATGAGACCCTCGCACGCCTCCATGACCTCGGTGTCACCATGGCTGAAATCGGCTGCGGCGGTTATCCGGGCAAGGCTCACTGCGATCCCAAGGTTCTCTTAAACGATGAAAAAGCGTTCAACGAGTTCGTTGCTACGTTCAAGAAGTATGATATGAAGATCTCCTGCCTGTCCGCACACGGCAATGCCGTTCACCCGAACAAGGAGATCGCAAAGCAGTTCCACGACGATTTCGTTGACGCTGTCCTGCTGGCTGAAAAGCTGGGTGTTGACACTGTCGTCACCTTCTCCGGCTGCCCCGGCGACTGTGAGACTGCAAAGTACCCGAACTGGGTCACTTGTGCATGGCCGGATGACTATCTGGCGATCCTCGACTGGCAGTGGAACGAGGTTCTGATTCCCTACTGGAAGAAGATGGGTGCTTTCGCCCTCGAACATCACGTCACCAAGATCGCATTTGAGATGCATCCCGGTTTCTGTGTCTACAACCCTGAGACCCTTATGAAGCTGAGAGCTGCTGTCGGCGACGTCATCGGTGCAAACTTTGACCCGTCCCACCTGATCTGGCAGGGTGTTGAGCCTGTATCCGCTATCCGTTACCTCGGCAAAGCCATCTACCACTTCCATGCAAAGGACACCAAGATCGACAAGATCAACACCGCACGCACCGGTGTTCTTGATACCAAGCACTACTCCGATGAGCTGAACAGAAGCTGGGTCTTCCGTGCATGCGGCTACGGCAACGATGCGACCTACTGGAAGGATATCGTTTCTGCGCTCCGTCTGGTCGGCTATGACAAGGTCATGTCCATCGAGCATGAGGATTCTCTCATGAGCATCGACGAAGGTCTGGAAAAGGCTGTTGACTTCCTCAAGCCCATTCTGATGTACGCTCCCAAGCCTTCCACCATGGCATGGGCATAAGCGCAGCGAAAATATTATAGTCTGGAGAAACTGTTTCTATGAAAAAGAATCTTGTTGTGATCGGCTACGGCGGACAGGGCGGCTGGCATGCGGATCATGCACTCAAGAGTGATGTCGTAACCCTGCGCGGCATCTACGACATCAAAGAGTCCCGCATCGAGCTTGCTAAGTCCAAGGGTATTCACACCTACGAATCCTTTGAAGCTGCAATTTCCGATCCGGAAGTTGATATCATTGTCTGTGCAACGCCCAACGACGTCCACAAGGATATCGTCATTCGTGCGCTGAAAGCAGGCAAGAATGTTGTCTGTGAAAAGCCTGTTGCACTGTCTGTCGCTGATTTCGACGATATGTGTGCAGCAGCGAAGGAAGCAGGCAAGCTGTTCACCGTTCACCAGAACCGCAGATGGGACGTGGACTATCTGGCCATCAAGTCCATCATTGCTTCCGGCGAGATCGGTGAGACCATCAATATCGAATCCCGTGTCCACGGCTCCCGCGGTATCCCCTCTGACTGGAGATGCCACAAGCCCTACGGCGGCGGTATGATCCTTGACTGGGGTGTTCATCTGATCGACCAGATGCTCCAGCTGATTCCCGAGAAGATCGTCAAGATCTACTGCGAGAACACCAACATCACCACCGATGAAGTCGATGACGGCTTCCATCTGATGATGACTTTTGCTTCCGGCAAGCGTGCGACGGTTGAAGTCGGTACTTACAACTTCATCTACATGCCGCGTTTCTATATGCAGTGCAAGAACGGCTCCGCGATGATCGAGGACTGGCAGAAGTGCTGCAAGATCGCCAAGCTGAAAGCATGGAACGAAAAGGAAGTCGTTCCGGTGCAGACTGCTGCGGGTATCACCAAGACCATGGCGCCCAGAGACGAGATCACCCTCGACAGCTACGAGATCGCGCGTCCTGTCTCTGATGTTCATGACTTCTACCGCAATCTGGTAAAGGCCGTTGACGGTACCGAAGAACAGCTGATCAAGCTGGCTGAAGTCCGCCGCGTGCTCCTGGTTATGGAGAACTGCTTCAAGAGCGCAGAACAGAACAAGGTCATGGATGTTGAAATCTGATTCTATCTGATTATAAAAATTCCGGATGCGGTGACGCATCCGGAATTTTTGCTTTTCGGAAATGTTATCAGATGACCTTGATGGTCTTCCATTTGCCGCGCTTGAAGCGGATGATAAAGCAGGTGACGCGGCAGATCCAGTCGAGGATCATGGCAATCCATACACCGATAGCGCCGAGGCCGCCCCAGATGCCCAGGATGACGCTGAACACGATACGGAAGACGAACATGGAGGAGATGGAAACCACCATGGTATATTTTACGTCGCCGCCTGCACGGAGGCAGTTGGGCAGGGTGAACGCGCTGGGCCAGAGGAGAATGGCGAAGCCGTCATGGATGTAAACAAGGATGCTTGCCAGACGTCCGACCTCGGGGGAGAGGTCATAGACTTTCAGAATCCACGGCATGTTGATGAAGATCAGGATATTGACAACGGCTGTGGCGATATAGGTGATTTTCAGAAGATGCTTGGCGTAGTACTCTGCCTGGTCTGGTTCTCCTGCACCGAGGCACTGACCGATGACGGTAATCATGGCGAGGCTCATGGCCTGGCCGACGATGCATCCCATGGAGTCAAGATTGTTTGCAATGGCGTTTGCGGCGATCTGGATGGTACCGAAGCCGGCGATGATGGAGACGACGAGGACGCGGCCCAGCTGGAAAATGCCGTTTTCCACGCCGTTGGGAATGGCGATGAAGACGATTTTCTTGATCAGGGAGAACTCGAACCGGAAAATGTTCTTTGCCCGGAGGAAGACTTCGTTTTTCTCGGAGCGGAGCAGGATGAACATAAACACGGCGGCAAAGGCGCGGGAGATCAGGGAGGCGATGGCGGCTCCGGCGACGCCCATATCAAAGCCGAAGATCAGAATTGCGTTACCTGCGGCGTTCAGAATGTTCATTGCCACGGAGACGTACATGGAGATTTTGGAGTTGCCCATAGAGCGGAACAAGGCCGCACAGGAGCTGTACACCGATATGAACGGATAGGAAAGGGCGGAAATGGCAAGGTAGATCAGCGCGCTTGCCATGACGTCGTCCTCCAGCGAACCGAACAGGAGCTTTAAGAGCGGTACTCTTGTGATGAGGCAGACGGTGGCAACGGCGGTGGACAGCAGAGCCGCGATATTGACCAGCTGTCCTGCGGCACGGCAGGCGGAATCCCGGTCCTTCCGGCCAATATACTGGGAGACAATGACAGCACCGCCGGTGGAGAGGGCGGCAAAAATATTGATGAGCAGATTGTTGACCATATCAATGAGGGAAACGCCGGAAATGGCAGCCTCACCGGCCTGGGAGATCATCATGGTATCCACCATGCCGACACCGATGGCGAGGATCTGCTCAATGACAAGCGGAAAAATCAGCCTGCGCAGGGATTGTTTGGAAAATAACATGGTTTTTGAATCCTCGGATCATGAAACATTGACTTTTGAATAGTATAGCACAAACGGTGCAAAAAAGGAAGATGCTTTTTCGTAAAAAAAAAAATCTTGACGAAATTGACGGAAACGTGTATAATATCGAGCGTATCAATGTGTCAGATTGGAGCCTGTCATACCGTTTTTTTTTTTTTTTTTTCAGAATACCCCCATCCTCTATATGTGGGTGGGGGATGAATGCCGTTGCTATTAACTTTTGCTCCAACATTCCATCTATCTTTTGGTTGGTAGATGTATGTCAG